>JASLDA010000263.1 GCA_030151745.1 Chitinophagaceae bacterium
CTATTGCAATCACAGGCGGACCGTTTTCAAATACTGCACGGAACTGCGTGTTGACGGTATCGATCGCCTTATCGATGTAGCTGGTATCGGCCGCGTACCAGTTGGCCTCCGCCCCGGAGCAGGATATCAGGTGAAACTGCAGTCCGATATAGGTCACTGCATCGCTCGTGCGGGCAGCAACGGCCGGACGCGGCGCCACCGGGTGCATGAGCGCTTCGTCCCCGCCCCTGCCGTTTCCGCAGGGGTTCTGCGCGAAGAGATCGGCGGCAAGCAGGAGTACAGCGGCGCAAAGCGCCACGATCTTCGCGATCAGGAAGGCGTAGCGGGGAGCCGGCTTTGATTGCATGGTCAGATGGTCGGGTAAGGCCCGCAATCGTTCAGACGCTATCAACCAGGCAAGACGTTGGCGACGTTCATCAATAAAAAAACCCGCTGCAACCTGAATTACAGCGGGCCCGGAGGAATTTCAGATCGAAGATCTAAGATCGAAGATTGGTATCGGGAAACGAAGCCCCGCAATCTTCAATCTTCAATCTTAAATCTAAATCTTACCTACGTCCTACACATGGAATTTGATGCCCTGAGCCAGTGGCAGGGAGTCGCCCCAGTTGATCGTATTGGTCTGGCGGCGCATATAGGCGCGCCATGCATCCGAGCCGCTCTCGCGGCCGCCGCCGGTCTCTTTCTCGCCGCCGAAGGCCCCGCCGATCTCGGCGCCGCTGGTGCCGATGTTCACGTTGGCGATGCCGCAGTCGGAACCGCGGTGCGACAGGAAGGTCTCGGCCTCGCGCATGTTCAGCGTGAAGATGGATGAGGACAGGCCCTGGGGAACACCGTTCTGCATGGCGATCGCTTCTTCCAGCGTGCTGTACTTCATCAGGTACAGGATCGGCGCGAAAGTCTCGTGCTGGACCGTCTTGTAGTGGTTCTCGACCTCGTAGATACAGGGCTTCACATAGCATCCGCCCTCGTAGCGCTCGCCTTCGAGCACGCCGCCCGCAACGACCTCGACGCCCCCCTCGGCCTTCACCGCTTCGATGGAATCGAGGTACATGCGCACTGCTTCCTGGTCGATGAGCGGCCCTACGTGCGTGGCTTCGCTCAGCGGGTCCCCGATGACCAGTTGCTTATAGGCGTTTACCAGCTTTTCCTTGAAGGAATCGTATACGCTTTCATGGATGATGATGCGGCGGGTGGTCGTGCAGCGCTGGCCCGCGGTGCCGACGGCGCCGAATACGCAGCCGATCAGGGCCATGCTCAGGTCCGCATGCTCGGAAATGATGATGGCGTTATTGCCGCCAAGCTCCAGCAGGGACTTGCCGAGGCGCTGGCCTACCACGCCGGCGATGGCCTTGCCCATACGGGTGCTGCCGGTAGCGCTGACCAGCGGGACGCGGGTATCTGCAGCCAGCCACTCTCCC
The DNA here is from genome assembly GCA_030151745.1 of Chitinophagaceae bacterium. Taxonomy (GTDB): domain Bacteria; phylum Bacteroidota; class Bacteroidia; order Chitinophagales; family Chitinophagaceae; genus UBA1952. The sequence goes on from JASLDA010000263.1 coordinate 1,422, forward strand.
ACCTCACGGCCGCCGCTGACAAGGCCGTTGATGCCTTCGGGAGCTCCGGCGCTCCTGAGCACCTCTCCGACGATGTTGAAGCAGGCGATGGCGCAGAGCGGCGTCTTTTCGGAAGGCTTCCATACGCAGGCATTGCCGCAGACCCAGGCGATGAAAGCATTCCAGCTCCATACCGCCACCGGGAAGTTGAAGGCCGAGATGATGCCCACCACACCCATCGGGTGCCATTGCTCGTACATGCGGTGGTTCGGGCGCTCGCTGTGCATGGTCAGGCCGTACAGCTGCCGGCTCAGGCCGACGGCGAAGTCCGCGATATCGATCATTTCCTGCACCTCGCCCCAGCCTTCCTGCAGGCTCTTGCCCATTTCATAGGAAACCAGGCGTCCCAGGGGATCCTTGTATTTACGCAACGCTTCGCCGATCTGGCGGATCACCTCGCCGCGCTTCGGCGCCGGCCACATCCGCCATTCGGCAAATGCGGATTCCGCCTGGGCGATCACCTGGTCGTAAGCCGGACGGGCCGTGGCGCTTACCGTGCCGATTAGCGAACCGTTGACCGGAGTATAGGATTCCAGGGTCTCGCCGCCTCCGGCAAGCCATTCGGTGCCGGTGGAAGTGCCCTCGTTATGGGCCTGGATATGAAGTTGCGAAAGAACGTCCTGAATATTCATAGCTGTTGAAATCTGCGCAAACTTAGGCCGATTTTCCGCGACGCCCGTTCACCGGATACGGCCAGGCATCGCAGACCGCGGGTTCTCAGGATTCTTAAAACTGCCATACATTCCCCTAAAACCCAATAGGAGCAGGCGAATGAAACATGACGCATCACCTCCCTTCAGAACGGCGAATCGAAATCCTCAAAGGCCGCGAACGACAGATCCCGTACGCTCATGACCGGCGCCGGGCATTCCCAGTCGTAGCCGATGGAATCCCAGCGGATGCCGGTATCGCTCTCCCGGTCATATTCCGACGATACCAGGTAGTATGTTATTGCGCCTTCGGTCAGGGATCTGAAGCCATGCGCGAAACCTTCCGGAATGTAGTAGGCGCGACGATTTTCGGCGCTCAGGATTTCCGCGTGATACTTCCCGAACGTAGGAGAGTCCTTTCGGAGGTCAAGGATCAGGTCCAGGATGGCGCCTGCCGGGCAAAATACGATCTTGGCGTGCTGGGCCGGCGGCGTCTGGAAATGCAGTCCGCGGATGACATCCTTATTCGAAACCGAGAAATACGACTCCTTAAGCTGAAAATCGATGCCGGCCGCTTTGAGCGTGCTGTCATGGAACGTCTTCACGAACAGGCCGCGCTCATCCGGGAATGCGGGCAGCGAGATGAGCCGGGCGCCGGGCAGGGGGAGGTCCTGGATCTGCATTGGGATGCTCTTACTTGTTTAATATCGATTGATACGCCTCGATCTGCTCCGCGCATTTTACAGCGGCGTCCCGGCCGTCGGCATACCAGGCGGCGGTCCAGCGGATGGCCTCATCGGCGCTGAGCGCGGGGCTCCAGCCAAGCTCGGCCTTGATCCGGCTATTGTCCAGCATCAGCAGCCCGGCTTCATGGAAAGCCGCGTCGGGCTGCAGGTCGAAGGCCGCGGCATGGCCGTAGGCCTCATAGAATGCGTTCGTCACCTGGGCGACGGTGCGCTCGTCGCTGCGTTCGGGACCGATGTTGTACGCCGAGCAATAGCGCTGCGGCGCTGCGGCCATCTTCGCGCCGAGCAGCAGGTACGCGAATACCGGCTCCAGGACGTGCTGCCAGGGGCGCACGCTACCGGGGTTGCGCAGGGTCACCGGCCGGCCGGCCTCGATCGCGCGCACGATATCGGGGATCAGCCGGTCCTCGGAATAGTCGCCCCCGCCGATGACATTCCCGGCGCGCATGGAGGCAACGGCCTTTTTATGACCGGCATATGCCGCCGGATCGAAAAAGGAGCGGCGGTACGACTCGATCACGATCTCCGCCGCGGCCTTCGACGCGCTGTAAGGGTCGTGCCCGCCGAGCTTGTCGGATTCTGTGAAGGCCTCGCCGCGCTCGGGGTTCTCATATACCTTGTCCGTAGTGATCATCACACCGACGCAGGGATCGTCCAGGCTGCGCATGCCTTCGAGCACATGCGCCGTACCCATTACGTTAGCGGCGAAGGTCGAAACCGGCTCGCGGTAGCTGCGGCGCACCAGGGCCTGCGCCGCGAGATGGAACACAAAGTCCGGCTGAAAGTCGCGAATCTCACCAATGAGCCGCTGCGAGTCGTTGACATCGGCGATCACCGAGCGGCAAAGCGAGTCGCCGTCAATCTGGTTATAGAGATCGTTTGCGCGCTCCGGGGCCAGCGAATAGCCGACCACCTCAGCACCGAGCCGGTTGAGAATCTGCAGCAGCCAGGCGCCCTTGAAGCCGGTGTGGCCGGTGAGGAAGACCTTTTTACCTATATAAGTCGATAATAAATGCTTCATGTTTCATGTTTTATGTTTCATTCTTACCCCTTGAGCGCTCCCTGAAGTCTGCTCCGGTAAGCCATGAATACACGCGGAAGCTCCGTGGCTTCCTGAAATTCCGATGAAATTGTCGATTCCGCTACGATCCCCGATTCAATAAGCACTTCTAGCCAGAATAAGCTTTCATCCGTTTCCTCAACAACAATGCAAAGCTTGGAATACCGCTCCCTATCTGAACGTGCAATGCAGGTTGTCCTGTAATTCGCTGCGACAGAAAAAGCTGAACGGAGCAACTGTCTATTGATGATCCTGCTGGATTCTGTTTTCCCGACCGATTCTGCAAGCTTGATAATTGACAGCGCGAAGTGTTTTGTCCGCTTCTGAAAAACTGACTATACTCCGCGCTTGTCCATGCCCGATCTTTTGCCAAACGTGTGAAACATGAAACATAGCGGATGAAACATTAAACATACTTCATCCACGGCGCTCCACCCTTCTCCCAGAGCCCTTCCAGCTCTTCCTTGTCGCGTAAGTTATCCATCGCTTTCCAGAAGCCGTGATGGCGGTAGGCGGCGATCTGACCTTCGCGGGCCAGGTCATCCATGGGCTGGCGCTCCCACATGATGTCGTCGGCGTCCTCGTGGAGGTAATCTTTGATCCCCGGCTCCAGAACGAAGAAGCCGCCGTTGATCCAGGTGCCGCTGTCTGCGGGCTTTTCCTCGAATGACTGGACCTTGCCGCTATCCTCCATCTTGATCACGCCGAAACGGCTCGTCGCCTGGATGGCGGTCATGGTCGCAACGCTGCCGCTGGCTTTGTGAAAATCGATCAGCTCCCGGATGTTGACGTCGCTGACGCCGTCGCCGTAGGTAAGCATGAAGGGCTCGCCGTTGGTGTACGGCAGCACGCGGCGCAGGCGGCCGGCCGTCATGGTATCGAGGCCTGTCTCCACGAGCGTGATCTTGAACGGCTCCGCGAAATTGTCGTGGATCTCGACGCTGTTGTCTTTCAGATCGACGGTCAGGTTCGCGTTGTGGAGATAGTAGTTGATGAAGTATTCCTTGATCATCCAGCCCTTGTAGCCGAGGCAGATGATGAATTCATTGAAGCCGTGCGCGGCGTAGATCTTCATGATATGCCAGAGGATCGGCTTGCCGCCGATGGCGATCATGGGCTTGGGACGCAGCTGGCTTTCCTCAGAGATCCGGGTGCCGCGGCCTCCGGCGAAGATGACGACTTTCATACTGGAGCGAAATTAACCGGAAGCGGTGAACCTCAGCGTTGCTTGTATTTTTCGGGAATGGAGATGCTCATATCGACGGGCTCGTCGAAGCCGAAGGCGGTGTACTCGAGGTCCAGCTTCTGCCTGCCGGAGGCGCTTTCGAGGATCAGTCCGCGCTTCCGGGCAAACCTGCG
>JASLDA010000271.1 GCA_030151745.1 Chitinophagaceae bacterium
CTGTTTCGGGTGTTATAAATTTCTGTAGCCCCTCGGAGAGAAAGATGAGCCCCACCACCAGGCGGCAGATCAGGTTCGGATAGTCGGCGGTCCTGAGAATGCGGTTCATGACGCTTGGGATAAGTTCCGCGGGGACAAAGGGAGGCTCACTGCAAAAGTGCCGGAAATTTTCCTCATTTGAATTGCCGGGACGGCAATCCTGCCGTCAGCGCGTGCGGAGCCTCGCAGCCGGGGATCTTTCATGGCGTAGCCTGAAAGCATATCCTTCGATTTTCAGATGTGCCGCTCAGCCTGCAATCACGGAGCTGGGGCGCAGGGAGGCGATCTGGCGCCAGAGATAGGAAACCGTGACCGTCTTGGCGTTGCGAACCGCGTCTACCAGCAGGCCTCCGTACAGCACTCCCGAGGTCCTGGCGTTTTGCATGGTCTGCTCCGTGATGGCGTCTACGGCCTCCGCGATGGCCGCATCGTACTTCGCCATGAATATCTGAAGCTCATTGCCGAACGAGACATACCCGTGGTCTTTCTGAAATTGCCGGGCAAAATACGTCGCCACATCTTTAAGGCCGGAATCCAGGGCATCTACAAGTTCATGAACCTTTTTCACAGAACCGATTTTATGCAAAGGTATTTTCCTGCAAATCCAATGTCAAGCGCTTTAGCTAAAGCCATCGTTAATCAGAAGGCCGGGAAATAGCCGGTATTCGCGGCTGCCGGTTCCTGCCCGCCGATATTCGGATCAGCAGCCGCAGTCCTTGTCGGCAGGCGCGGGAGCGGGCTGCGCGGCTCCATGGAACTGTTCGCCGGTCAGCTCCAGGTTCGCGGCCGCGCCCGCCATGTTCCCGCTCGCGACGGCATTGGCCACCGAGCGCATCGGGTTCGAGCTGTCGCCGCAGGCGAACACGCCGCGGACGCAGGTCTTCTGCATGCCGTCGACCTTGATATGGCCCTGCTCGGTATATCCGACGCCCAGCTTCTTGGGGATCTCTGAGCTTTGCCGGAACGGCATGACCGCGTACATCGCATCGATCTCCAGCTCGGTATTGTCCGGGAAGACGAGCTTCCGCACATAGCCAGCCTCGTGCTCGATGCCGGCGACCGGCGTTTCGATGATCGGGATATCTTGATGCCGGAGGATGTTCAATTGCTCTGCCGTAAACTGATGGGGGCCGGATGTCAGCAGCGTGAGCTCCCCGCTTAGGTTCCGGATCAGCCCGGCCAGGTGCAGGGCCCGGTCGCCATTGGCAAGCAGCGCCGTTCGCCTGCCGCGGAATTCATAGCCGTGGCAATAGGGGCAATGAATGACGGACTTGCCCCAGCATGCCGCGAAGCCGGGTATTTCGGGGAGCAGGTCGGTGATGCCGTTTGCAAAAATGAGCTTCTTGCCCAGGTAGCCTGCGCCGGACTCCGTAAGGATCTCGAAGCCGCTGTCGGTCCGGGCGCCTTTTACGGCAAGGTCCTCGGTAAACCGGACGCTGGGGTACCGCTCGACCTGCTCCCGGGCCAGCGCGGCGATCTCGGCCGGCGCCGCCCCGTCCTGCGTCAGGAAATTCTGCGAATGCGGTGTTTGCCGGTTGCATGGCTTGCCGCCGTCGATCACCAATGTGCTTCGCAGGGAGCGCCCCAGGGCCAGGGCGGCCGACAGCCCGGCATAGCTGCCGCCGATGATGATTACGTCGAAGGTTTCCGCTGCGTTCATGGATGTCTGATTTTTCGCTGCCGCCGGAGAAGCCCCGGCAGCGCTGGGGTTAAGGAGCGGTAAAGCTAAGTGCATTTTTGTTATTGCGACTGTGTTGCAATAAATTTGTCCAGCCGCTGAACCACGGTTGGGGAATATGAAACGGAGAAACACGCCTGCCAAGGAAGCCGTGCTGGGACTGTTGACGCGGTCCGGCAAGGCGATGAGCCAGGGCGCCATCGAGCGGAAAATCGGGATCGGGATCGACCGGGCGACCATTTACCGGGTGCTGAGCCGCTTCTGCGAGGACGGCGTCCTGCACCGGATCGTTGCCGAGGACGGCAAGCAGTATTTCGCCGTCTGTACGACCTGCAAGTCTGAGACGACCGCGGGCAATCATTTTCATTTCCGTTGCTCGGGCTGCCAGACCATCGAATGCCTGCCCGTACCCGTGCATTTCTCCCTGCCGGAGGGGTACCAGGTCGAGAACGTAAACTGCGTGCTTACGGGATGGTGCAAAGACTGCAAGGTGTCACCTCCGGCAGAGGTGACACCTTGACCGATGCAGGACTGCCTGCATTCCCGGCTTCTGCATATCCCTTATTCCACGACCATCTTCGCCGTAAACACTTTCGCGGCGTAGATGCGCACGAGGTAGGTGCCGGCGGGCAGGTCCTGGTGCAGGAGGGAGTAGCGGTTCTGGTTGATGTTCTTGCTGCTGTAGATCAGCTGGCCGCCCATGTCCATGATATCGATCTGGGAGATCGGGTAGGGGCTTTCGATCACGCTGCGCTTGCTGCTCATCACCGGGTTCGGGGAGATGGAGATCTTGTTCTCGCCGGCTTCGTTGTCGTGGATCACGACTGTGTTGGAATAGAGCTTCTTGCCGGCGCCGTCCGTGATGCAGAGCCGGTAGAAATCCTCGCGGCGGCTGGGCTTCTCGAACGTCCACTCGTAGCCTCCGCCCTTGCCGCTGAGCGATTGCGTGCGGTACAGCTCCTTCCAGTTCATGCCGTCGGTGCCGTATTGGATGGAATAGGTGCTGCCAGCCTGTTCCCTGGCCATTTTCCAGGAAATGAAATGCTGGAGGCCGCGGGGCTCGGCGTTGAACCCGATCAGGTCCATCGGGAGCGGCGTGCTGCCGATCACCTGGAAGCTCACGCGGTTCGATACTTCGTTGTACGAGTCGTTTGTGAACAGTACCAGGAAGTAGTTGCCCGGGCTCGCCGGCAGCGCGCTGTCGACGACCTGCCTGGAGCCGCTGGGCTTGCCGTCGATATAGGTGTAGCTGATCAGGGGATCCACGTTGGGGTTGTCGCCGCTGTGGTATACGCCCAGCCAGTCTTTGGGGTTGCCGGGGCCGTCCACCCATGTGGCGGAGATATATTCTCCCAGGTTGTAGGCGCTCTTGTTGGTCGTCAGCGTGGTGATGGTGTCCCCTACGGCGAAGAATACGCGCTGGGATGCTTCCAGGTACTGATCCCGCAGCATGTAGGTCGCGAAATAGTACCCCTTTCCAAGTCCCGATACGTTGTAAGTGCCGCTGCTGCCGCTGGTATAGGCCCATTTGATGGAAGCAGGGCCGCCGGGCGTCATGCCGATCTTGTACACGCCGATCCAGTCCTTGCTCAGGCCCGGGGCATTGCTGAACGAGATCGGAATGCTGGTGTTTACGGGATAGGCAGCGGCCGTTGTGCTGAGCACGGGGATGGGACCGTGGTAGAATGAAGCGCGCGGGGCGATTTCCGTGTAGCCGCTGTTGCCGAAGTACGCCACGAAATATTCATCCGTCGCCGTTGCGCTCAGTGTGAACGTCATCGTGCCGTTGGCCTGCCCGCCGGTGTACTTCCAGCTGGTGGAGAGGGATGTACCGGTCCCGGTGCCGGGTGCCTGGCCTTTCTTATAGATGCCGATCCAGGCATTGGGGTCGGTATTCCCGTTGGTCCAGGTAACCTTGATGGCGCTGCCGCTGGAATACTGTATCGAGTCCAGCGCCAGGCGTGGATTGATGACGATACTGTTGTAGACCTTGAAGGAGTCGATCTTCGACCAGGGCGACCAGTTTTGGTTCCGGTCGCGGTAGCGGACGCGCACGTAGTGCCAGCCGTTCGGCAGCGAGCCTGCGGCGGCCGTGTACTGCGTAATATCTACGCCGAGATTCTGATCCGCGGTAGTATCCGGGTTTGCGCCGACGACTTTCCCGAAAAGATCCTCGTAGTGGCGGTAAGATGTTTTTTCCAGCACGCTGAAGGTCCGCTCGGATGCGATCTGGAATTCGGTCGAGTTGAGCTTCTCGCCTTCGGTCGAGCTGAATGCGCTGGCGCCGATCGTAAGCGGCAGCTGCAGGGAGTCGGCCCAGTTATGGTTGACGAGGGGTTTATCCGGCGCGGCCAGGTTCAGGTAGCGGTGGAAGGAGTCGATTACTGCGTTGTTCTTGCGCTGGTAGATGGAGCCGATGGAGTATGTCGTGACGTCCATGCGGTCCTTGACCATATCCAGCTCCACCAGCTGGTAGGCCCAGTTGGAGATGGTCTTCTGGACATCGTCGAAGTTCTGCTCGGTGGCCATGCCCCAGTACTGGT
>JASLDA010000307.1 GCA_030151745.1 Chitinophagaceae bacterium
CTATTTCTACCCGCTGGGCATGGGCGGCAAGAAAAAGAAGCTCAAGCGTTTCCTGATCGATGTAAAAATGCCCCAGCCCGAAAAAGAGCGGCTGCTTATCCTGGAACAGGCGGGGAAGATCCTCTGGATAGCCGGCTCGCGGATCGATGAGCGGTTCCGCGTTCGCCCGGATACCCGGGAGGTATTGGAGGTCCGGCTTTTTCGTGGCATGTAGACCTGCACCTTTGCAAGTCCTATGGCCCGTTTCGCTTTTTTCTGCTCACTTCTGGTATTCCTGGTCGCAGGCGCAGCCGGGAGCCAAACGGTTACTCTGCGCATCCGAGTCGTCACCGACAGCCTGGTGCCGCTGCCCGGCGTAAGGCTGGTCCTGGACGGCGCCTCCGGCAGCAGGCAGGGCAGCAGCGACTCTGCCGGACTTGCACGCTTCGAGCTGCAGTCCGGCGCACAGTATGCCGTGGCCTTGTCAAAAGCCGGATATGCAAACGGCAGCGCCGTGCTGATCGCCGATTCGGCGGACCGGCTGTTCGAATTCCGGATGCGGCGGAGCAATACCATCGGGGAGGCGGTGGTCACCGCGCGCAAGCCGCTGATGCGACAGGACGGAGATATGACGATCGTGGATCCCGAGCCGCTGGCCCAGGCCTCGACGAACGGCTACGAGGTCCTCGAAAAAACACCGGGCATCATCGCGGACCAGGACGGGAATTTCTTTCTGAGCTCTTCGAATCCCGCCTCGATTTATATCAATGGCCGGGAAATGAGGCTGAGCGCCGCCGATCTGAGCGCGATGCTGAAGAGCCTGCCGCCGGACGCAATCCTGAGGATCGAGATCCTGCGCACGCCTTCCGCCAAATACGATGCGAGCGGGGTCGGCGGCATTATCAATATCGTCCTGAAAAAAGGGATAAAGATCGGACTCACCGGGAGCGCGAATGCCGGTTTTCAGCAGGGCGTCTACGGCAACCAGCAGGATGGGATCAGCCTCTCATACCAGGAGGGGAACAAATCCGCGTACCTGAACCTGAACGCAGCGCGGCGCGGAAGCCTGGAGCGGTTGGCGACGGCCAGGTACTTGAAGGAGGACACCGTATTGCAGCAGGGCTCGCAAACTCGCTATGGCAGCGGAAATGTCTTCCTGGGATACGGCCTGTCGAAGCGTTTCGGGGAGCGGCTGGACCTTAGCTACGACGGCCGCGTGAACCGGAGCGGCACCGGCAACCGGAGCGAAGCGCTGGCGCGCTTCCTGGCGCTAAGCGGAGCCGGCGAATATGCAGGTACCCAGACTTACACGACGTACGAGGGCCGGGGCTGGAACCTGGATCAAAGCATCGACGCGAAGCTGAAGCTGGATACGGCGGGCTCGGAATGGACGGCGATGCTGAACTGGAACGGCAATTTCTCCGACGACGGGCAGGATATCCTTGCGCAGCAGCGGGCTCCGGCAGGGGATACCTTGGTCGATGCGGGGCGAATTACCGGCCGGCGCAACTATATCCAGGCTCAGACCGACCTGAAATACCGGTTCGGCGGCCGGTACACGCTCGAGGCCGGGCTGAAAGGCTCGGGCTCTAGCTTCAGCCAGAAATCCGATTTCCGTATCCGCATCCGCGGCAAGGAGATGCAGGACCCGCTGCGGACGGCTTCGTACCGTTATACGGAGGGGATATATGCCGCCTACCTGCAGGTATCCGCCGTCTGCGGAAAAGTGACGATCAAGCCCGGTATCCGTGCCGAAGGCACGCTCATGGACGGCCTGCAGGCCTTGCCGGGCGATACATCCTTCAGCATAAGACGGGCCGATCTCTTCCCTTATCTGTATATCAGCAGGCCGGTGATGTCGATCGCCGGCTACGAGCTGCGTGCGTTCCTGATCTACCGGAAGTCCATCCTGCGTCCGACTTATGAATACCTGAACCCATTCCAGCGCTTCGTCGATCCTTATCTCTATGAAGCCGGCAATCCCGCATTGCGGCCGCAGATCAGCCATAACGTGGAAGCGAATATCAGCATCGAGGAGCGGCCGTTTTTCGCCGTAGGCTATATGGACGTGAAGGACGTGTTTGCAAACGTCACCTATGAATCTCCGCTAAGCAGCGACATCGCCCTGAGGACCTGGGACAATCTCGGCCGGAACCGGGAGTTTTACCTGCGGGGACTGGCCGCTATCCCGCCCGGGAAGCGCTATTTCTTTGTTTTTGGCGGCCAGTATAACAAGAATTTCTACGACGGGTATTATAACGGGCAGCCGCTCAACTATGTCCGGGAGAGCTGGAGCTTCTTTACCTATCACAATCTCAAGATAGGAAGCACCACCAACCTTGTCGTCAACGGCTTCATGCGCCTGCAGGGGCTTTATCAATTCTATGAGCTGGGGACCTTCGGCCAGCTGAACGCGAGCCTGAGCCAGCAGCTGCTCCGGAAAAAGCTGACGTTGACGCTGGCCGTCCAGGATATGTTCTTCACGAACCGTTACGCGGCCACTATCGACCAGGGCGGGATCCGCGGCAATATCGACCGCAGCAGCGATACACGCCGTTACGGCCTGAACCTTCGGTACAATTTCGGCATCAGGTCCCGGGAACGGTCGGGCGAGAATTTCCTGCAAGGCGACTACGGAGGCGGGGAGAAGTAAGTGCGCTTATAGCGAGCCTGTGTCCTGGGAGGGCGGAATTTACCTGAAGTGCCCGGTAGGGGTGGCCTGATGCGGATACGTCTTTTGAAGATATGGCTCCACCGCAGCGGATATGTCGTATCCGGCTTGCCGGAAGATTATGTTTGTCGTCTACGAGGTTGCAGTCGGAGCCTGAAGGGAGTCTAAAACTAAATAAATTATTCTGTTATAGGACTGCCAAAATTTGCTGTTATTGTCATGGTTTTGTAAAACTCAATATTACACCTAACGCCTAAAGCCGAAAAAAGAGTCTGGAGTAAGAATAGCAAACTCTGTGCTGTGACCCCGGTGTGTCGGTATGGATACCTATATGTATATATGAAATAGCCAGCTTTATTTTTTTGTGATGATGGGCGTATCATGCGCCAATAAACCATTAATTTCACGCGCTTTAACACTCCTTTATGCCCAAACGCTACGTACAGCACAAGCTTGCTCTTGGGATACCTGCAATGGTATCAGTACTATGCGCCCTGCTCCTGCTAGGCGCCCGAACGGCAAAGGCGCAGATCGTCGTATCTCCGTCCTCGCCGTATGTCGAGAACTTTTCCACCATTACCGCTCCGGACGGTTTCCCGACCGTTCCCGGCGGGGCGAGCTGGGGACGATCCGGACCGCTTACCGAGCAGCCCACGTATATGGGGGCGCAGGCTACTGGCAACCGTTTCAGCCACGGCACGGATACGAGCTATATCACGTTTGCAGGCAGCCAGACCTCAGGCGCGAATATCTATTGGGTCGGTCCCGTTCAGCTTAACGCAGGAACTACCTACCGCGCTTCTGTGTATTATATCACAGACGGCCTGAACGGCTTCGGCCCGCTGCAGCTGACATTCGGCAATGCGGCGACCATAGCCGCCCAGACCAGCGTGATCGCCAGCGTGCCGGCAAGTATAACCAACACGAGCTATGCGCGCCTGCAGGGCCTTTTCACTCCCGGGGCCAGCGGAAACTATTTCATCGCCATTAAGGTTCAGACCAGCGGCACGCCCGGCTTCCTGACGCTGGACGACTTCCAGCTCGATGAGCTCCCGGCCTGTAATGCCAGCCCCAACCCGGGTAATACCGTCGCGTCCGCAACTTCCGTCTGCCCGACGACGAATATCCGCCTGA
>JASLDA010000327.1 GCA_030151745.1 Chitinophagaceae bacterium
CGTGAAAGGGTGGCGTATTAACCGATTTACCAACGCCGCAGTTCCCGTTCGGGAGTGCAAATATAGAGTGGCGGTTTTGCTTCGCCAAAAGTTTTTTAGAAAGGGAAGGGGATTAGGCGATTTAGGGGATTCGAGGATGTCCGGAAACAGCTGCGGTGCGTGGAGACACGCACCGCAGCTTGATTCTGACCGCTTTCCGGCAGGTTGATACTTTGATCCTGCTGATCCGCAGGCGTGTTTCTCTAGCGCGCTTCCATCATCGGGCGGATGATGCCGAGGAAGTCTGCCGCTTTCAGCGAGGCGCCGCCGATCAGGCCGCCGTCCACGTCCGGGCAGGCAAAAAGCTCTGCCGCGTTCGAGGGCTTGCAGGAGCCGCCGTACAGGATGCTGGTATCGTCTGCAATCTCCTGCCCGTAGCGGCCGGCCAGCACGCTGCGTATATGGGCGTGCATTTCCTGGGCCTGCGCCGCGCTTGCCGTGCGGCCGGTGCCGATGGCCCAGATGGGCTCGTATGCGATCGCAATATGCTGCATCGACTCGGCGTCGAGGTGGAAGAGCCCGGCCTGGATCTGCTCGCCGACGAACTGGTTCTGCGTATCCGCGTCACGTATCTCCAGCGATTCCCCGCAGCAGAAGATTACTTTCAGGCCCTGAGAGAGGGCGGCATTGACCTTCTTCGCCAGGAGGCTGTCGAATTCATGATTGTACTCGCGGCGCTCGGAGTGGCCGATGATCACATACTCCACGCCGGCCGCTTCCAGCATCGGTGCGCCGATCTCGCCGGTATAGGCGCCGTTCGGCTCGTGGTGGCAGTTCTGCGCGGCCACGTACACGCCGCGCGTACCGCGGACGGATTCCACCGCGGTTGCAAGATGCAGGTAGGTCGGGGCGAACACGACGAGCTGGTCCGGTCCCAGATCCGGCAGATCGCTGAGGACATCGTTGATCAGCGCTGCGCCTTCCTGCAGGCTCAGGTTCATCTTCCAGTTTCCGGCTACGATTTGTTTTCTCATTGTTTAGCGCTTCGTGCGTTGAATGGTTGAATGGTTAAATAGTTGAATCGGCCGCATCGACAACTTATATCGTACAGGTTGCCTCTGGTCCGCAAATGAAAAATACTTCCTGCATGCATCGTTTCTCTTCCTCTCTCCGCTCCTCTGCGAGCAATGACTATGCGTTTCTATCTAAGCGAAGCGCCGCCGCGGTGGTCGCTTTGTATGAGTTGTGTGTCTGTGTTAGCTGGTGTATCGCTGCGTCCGCCGCGTGAAATTATCTGCGCTAAGGGCTTTGCCTCTCGCGCAAAATTGAGCGCCTTCGTATGAAGATCGTTCACTTCACATTCATCAGGTCCCTTGCGCTGCCTGTCTGCTCGAAGACGGCCTGCAGCATGGCCTTTTCGGCCTCGCCGAGCTCCCTGCCGCGGCGGGCCATGACCCGGCCGGCGGTCTCCATGGCCCGTTCGAACTTGTAGACGCTCATGCCTTCGGGGCCGCCCCAGGAAAAGGAGGGGATGAACTTTTCCGGGAAGCCGCCGCCCCAGATATTGCAGCTCACTCCCGCGATCGTACCGGTGTTGAACATCGTATTGATGCCGCACTTGGAGTGGTCTCCCATCATGAGTCCGCAGAAGCTCAGGCCGCTGCGGACGCTCTTTTTCGAGGCTTCGTCCCAGACCTTCACTTCGTCGTAATTGTTCTTGAGATTGGAGCAGTTCGAGTCGGCGCCGAAATTGCACCATTCGCCTACGACCGCATTTCCCAGGAAGCCGTCGTGGCCCTTGTTGCTGTTGGCGAAGAATACCACGTTGCTGACCTCTCCGCCCACCTTGCAGCCCGGCCCGATCACCGTTCCTTTATAGATCTTGGCGCCCATCTTCAGCGTAGCTCCTTCGCAGAGCGCGAAGGGGCCGCGCACCAGGCATCCTTCCATGATCTCGGAATCCGCGCCGATATAGACCGGGCCTTCCTTGGCATTGATCACGGTGCCTGCGCCGATCCGGGCGCCGGGCTCTATGAAGAACTGCGTCCCGCTGATCCGGGCGTCGTCGGGAATCGCCGCGCTTTCGCGGCCGGCGGTCAGGAGCTGGAAATCCGCGCCGATGGCGGCTTCTGCCTGGGCGAAGATGTCCCAGGGACGTTCCAGGACCCCGAAGCTGCCGGGATATTCGCAGGGGGTATGCGAGCCGAGCGCTTCCAGGCCGCCGCCTTCGTTACTCTCGAGCACGGCCGCGATGAGCAGCCCGCCTGCGTGCAGGGATTGTCCCGGCGAAAGCTGCTGCACCGCGGCTGCCAGTTCCGTATCGGCCTGGATGCGCCCGTTGATAAGCAGCTGCCGGCCCGGCTGCGGCGGGGCGGGGTAGAGGATCTGCAGGTGCGGCGCCGTGAGGCTGTAGCTTTCGCTGAAGCCCAGGAGCTTCTCCCAGCGCTCCCGCAGGGTCAGGATGCCGCAGCGGATATCTGCGGCCGGGCGGGTATGGGTAAAGGGAAACAGCTGCCCGCGGGCCGCGTCATCGAATAATACAAGATGCATTGCGGGGCGAAGGTAGGAAGGCTGCGTCTTGTGTCGGATTGCCGGATGCCTGTGGCCCCGGAAGATGGCTGGAGAATTGCCTGTCAGGAAAACGCTCGGGCATCACCCCAACCGCAGCTTGCTTCATTACGTGCGCAATGACGACTGCAAACTGCTTACTGCAAACTCTATCTACGCTAAGGCTCCCGATCCACTGCAAACTGCCTATTG
>JASLDA010000385.1 GCA_030151745.1 Chitinophagaceae bacterium
GATCCGCGGTGTGGACTACGATCCTGAAAAGATCGAGGTCGCGCAGGCGCTGCATCTGCGCGATGCCGGAATCTCATTCGAAGCCGCGGATCTCCGCAAATATGAGCTGGAAGCCGCAGAGGGCATCCTGCTGCTCGACGTATTGCATTACTTATTGCCGGACGAGCAGACGCAGCTGCTGCTGAAATGCGTGAATGCGCTGAATCCGGGCGGCGTACTGATCGTGCGGGACGGCGTCACGGAGCTGGCGGAACGCCAGAAGGGGACGGCGCTTACCGAGCTGTTCTCGACCCGGCTGCTCGGCTTCAACCGTACGACGAACGGGCTGCATTTCCTCTCGCGGGCGCAGCTTGAAGCGTTCGCGCAGGCGCAATCGCTGATGCTCGACGTGATCGACGAGACGAAGCGCACCAGCAACCTGGTGTTCGTGTTCCGGAAGAAGGCCGGCGGTTAGTTCCCGGCGGCTGTCAGATTGATTTTTCCAGGCGCGTTCCCGGGCTTCCATCAGGGCGAGCCCGCAGGAGCCATGTACCTTACTCGATCGTCGCGTTGATCCCGCGGTCGATCAGCGCTTCGGCCTGGGGACGCAGGGTCTCGAAGTCGCCCTGCTTGACGGCGTATTTGCCGGCGTGGTGAATGATGAGCGCGCATTGCTCGGCCTGTTCGCGGGTGTGGCGGCAGATGTCCATCAGCGACTCGATGACCCAGTCGAAAGTGTTCACGTCATCGTTCCATACGATGATTTTATAGGAATCTTCGGTAAGGACGTCAAGCTCGGGCGCTTCCTGCTCCTGCCAACGGGGTCCTGCAAACGGCATGTACATACGGTATGGCATTGAATCCAATGTCAAATTTACTACAAGCGGGTCACTTGCGCGTCTCCTGGCTAAGTTTGCAGCCGGAAACTATGAAGGATCAGGGATTTACCCGCAAGGAAATGGAAGAGCTCGGACGCCGCAGCGCCCCGGACGTGAAAGCCGCACCGGCACATGAGATCTTATTGATCCTGGATGATGTCCGCAGCATGCATAATGTCGGTTCAGCTTTCCGTACGGCCGATTCCTTCGGCGCCGCCGGCATCTTTCTTTGCGGCTACACGCCGAAGCCGCCTCACCGCGATATACACAAGACCGCCCTTGGCGCGGAGGACACCGTCGAATGGCGGAGCTTTGAGACGGTCGATTCAGCTCTGGACGCCGCGGCGGAGGCGGGCTACGAGCTGCTGGCCGTCGAGCAGACGCACGGCTCCGTGCCCCTGCAGGATTTTCAGCCCGGGGCAGGGAAGCGCTATGCGCTGATTTTCGGCAACGAAGTGCAGGGGGTCAGCGATACGGCGCTGCAGCGGGTTGCCGGCTGCCTGGAAATCCCGCAATTCGGAGCCAAGCACAGCCTGAACATCAGCGTGTCGATCGGCGTCGTGCTCTGGGAGCTGGTCCGGATGCGCGCCGTAATTTCATCCTGAGTATCCCCGCTTTCCCCGCGTCGGGGCTGGCACATCTATTTTAGCAGTCTCTTAAAAATAATACTATGGATCTCAGCGGAGGCCGGGAAAGCGGCAATATCGAAGATCGCCGGGGCATGGGCGGCCGCGGCGTGCTGGTAGGGGGCGGGCTCGGTACGGTGGTCATTGCATTGATCGCCATATTGCTGGGCCGCAATCCCGGCGAAGTGCTGAACCAGGCTGGCGCAGGCGCGCAGCAGCCCCGGAGCGAAGCTGCGATCCAGGCCGAGGAGCCGGCGCGCAAGCTGGCCAGCGTGGTCCTCGCGGAAACGGAGGATGTCTGGTCGGGCATTTTCCAGCAGATGGGGCGCACTTACCGGGTGCCGAAAATGGTGCTGTTCACCGACGCCGTTCAGAGCGGCTGCGGCGGCGCGTCCAGCCAGATGGGACCGTTCTACTGTCCGCTGGACAGCAAGGTCTACCTGGACCTGTCGTTCTTCAACGAGCTGGCGGATCGCTTTCATGCGGCGGGCGATTTTGCCAATGCATATGTGATCGCGCACGAAGTAGGACATCATGTCCAGAACTTGTTGGGAACTTCCGATAAGGTGCATCAGGCGCAGCAGCAAAGCAACGAACGGGATGCAAACCGGCTTTCCGTCATGCTGGAGCTGCAGGCCGATTTCTATGCCGGAGTCTGGGCCCGCAACAGCACCCGGCTGAAGATCAACGAGGAGGATATCCGAGAAGCACTGAACGCCGCCTCGGCCATCGGCGACGATAAGCTGCAGATGCAAAGCCAGGGACGGGTCGTTCCGGACGCCTTCACGCACGGCACGTCGGAGCAGCGCGTGTACTGGTTCAAAAAAGGCTGGGAGACCGGCGATATCCGCCAGGGCGACACCTTCGGCTCGGAGCTTTGAGGATCTAAGATTCTGACCTACGGATTGAAGATTGCAGGCAACTTTGCGACAAACGATAACGACTTGAATTCCTTTGCTTCGGACAACTACGCAGGTGTTTTGCCGGAAGTAATGACGGCGCTCGCGGCCGCCAATACCGGGCATGCCCGCTCCTACGGCGCCGATCCGATCACGGAGCGCGTAACGGCGCTGTTCCGGCAGGCCTTCGGCCAGCTGGAGGACCTGCTCTTCGTATTCAACGGTACCGGGGCCAACGTCCTCTCGATCAGCGCCGCGACGCGCTCGGGGGACGACGTGCTCTGCGCAGACACCTCTCATATCTACAATGACGAAGCGGCCGCGCCGGAGACTTTTACGTCCTGCCGCTTCTTCCCGCTCAGGACGGACGAGGGCGGGAAAATCCTCCCGGAGGCCCTGGGCGAACGCCTGGTCCGCAAGGGCGACGTGCACTACGCGCAGCCGAAATTGCTGAGCCTGACGCAGAGCACGGAATACGGTACGGTATATACTCCCGGTGAGATCCGAGCGCTGGCGGCGGCCGCGCATGAGAACGGCCTTTTCGTGCATATGGATGGATCCCGGCTCTTCAATGCAGCGGCCTCGCTCGACTGCAGCCTGCGGGAAATAACCGCCGACTGCGGTATCGATATACTGTCGCTGGGAGGCACCAAGCTGGGGATGATGTTCGGGGAAGCCGTCGTGGTTTTCAACCCGGCGCTCGCGGAACGCGTCCGCTTCCAGCAA
>JASLDA010000410.1 GCA_030151745.1 Chitinophagaceae bacterium
TGTCGAAGCTCCTGATCGATGTGCAGGAATCGGGCAATCTGGTGGAAGTAGCCGAAGAAGCATTCGACAATTTCAATCCCTCGGCTCCGGGGAAAAGCTATTTCCAGCACAGGCACAGTCCCCTGCGCAATGAGGCTGGCGTGATTTACGGCGTGATCAGCACCTGGATCGATGTCAGCCGCGAGGTCGCCCTGCGGGAAGCCGAGAAGGGCTACCGGGACGCGCTCAAGGCAAGCGAGACCTTGTTCCGCAGCGTGACCAACAGCGCCCCGACCGGGCTCTGGCTGGCGGATCCCGACGGCGCCATGGTCTACGTCAATAAGACATTCATAGACTGGACGGGAGCCCTGGACCCTCAGCTGCGCGGCAATGGCTGGCAGTCCGTCATCTCCGCGGAGGAACGGGATGCCGTGATCGCTGGCTTTGAGCAGGCGATCGGCGAACGCAGCCACTTCGAGACGGAATTCCGGCTCCGCAAGCACGACGGCAGCCTTATATGGTGCCGCTTCGCCGGCGATCCGTACTATCAGGACGGCCGGTTCGCAGGCTATGCCGGATTCTGCATGGACATAGACGCACTGGTCACGGTGCGGCAGCAGATAGAAGCCTCGCAACGGCAGCTGCTGAGCTCCTTCAAGCAGGCCCCGGTGGGCATTGCGATGCTCAGCCGGCAGGATCTGCGCTTTGTCATGGCTAACGATTTCTACGGCAAGATGGTCGATCGCGATGCCTCCATGCTCGTCGGCAAGCCCTTGCTGGAGGCGCTGCCGGAGCTGCGCGGCCAGGGCTTCGACCAGCTCCTGGAGGAGGTGATCGCCACCGGCGTTCCCTGCATCCGGCATGAGGCACCTGCAGACCTGCGGCGCAACGACCAGATCGAGCGGAGCTACGTAAACCTGACCTACCAGGCCCAGCGCGACACCGAAGGAGCCATAACCGGCGTACTGGTCGTAGCCACCGATGTGACGGCCATGGTACAGGCCCGGCTCAGGCTGCAGGCCAGCGAAGCCAGGTTCCGCTCCCTCATCGAGCAGGCCCCGGTAGCGACCTGCCTGTTCGTCGGTCCGGAGATGCGCGTGGAAATCGCCAACGAGAAAATGCAGCGGGCCTGGGGCAAAGGGCCGTCGGTACTGGGCAAGCCCCTGGCGAAAGCCGTACCGGAGCTGGTGGGGCAGCCCTTCCTGGATATCCTGGGCGAGGTTTACCGCAGCGGCGTTCCCTATGCCGCGGAAGCGGACGAAGTGCTGCTCGAAGTCGACGGCGTGCTGAGAACCTACTATTACAACTTTACTTACAAGCCCCTGCTCGACGAGCAAGGGCAGGTGTACGCCATCATGGACATGGCGATCGACGTCACGGAGGCCGTGAACGCACGCCGCCGCCTGGAAGAAGCCCGGGCCGCCCTGATGAACGCCATCGACCTGGCCGAGCTCGGCACCTGGAGCCTGAACGCGGCAACCTGGCATATCCATATCTCCGACCGCATGCTGGACTGGTTCGGGCTGACGCAGCAAGAAGTCGCTCTGGAAGAAGCGATGGAGTCTATCCTCGCCTCTGATCGCCCGCGGGTAACGGAGACGATGGCCGAAGCCTGCAAGCCCGGCGCTGGTGTCTATAGCGAAGAATATACCGTCATCAATAAGCGCACGGGGCAGCTGCGCCTGATCCACGCGCAGGGCAAAGCAATCCTGGATGCCGGAGGCACGCCGATCCGGCTCGAGGGGACGGCGCGGGATATCACCCTGCAGCGCGAGGTGCAGACGGCCCTCAAGCAGCTCGTACAGCAGCGCACCGAAGAGCTGGCGGCGGCCAACGAAGAGCTGCAGACCACCAACGAAGAGCTGTGGGTGACCAACGAGGAGCTCGCGGAGGCCAACGACCGCCTGATCCATTCCAACGAGGAGCTTGCGCAGTATGCGTACGTAGCCTCCCATGACCTGCAGGAACCGCTGCGCAAGATCCGCGTGTTCTCGGGCATGCTGGACCGCAGCACGCAGATGCATCCCGACGATCGCGGGCTGCTGGCCAAGATCAGCGGCTCCGCCGAGCGCATGTCGCTGCTCATCCGGGATCTGCTGGAATTCTCACGGCTGCTGAACTCGGAATCCGTCATGCAGCTTGTGGACCTGGGCGAGGTAGCCGCCGCCATCCGCAACGATTTCGAGCTCCGGATACTCGAGCTGGACGCTCTCGTAAGTATCGACGGACTGCCCAGGATCGAGGCCGTGGGCCTGCAGATGAACCAGCTGTTCTACAACCTGATCGGGAACGCCCTTAAGTTCACGCAGCCGGGACGCCGCCCCCTGATTCGGGTCAGCTCCAGGGCCGTAAGCCATGAAGAGGCCGGTATGTACATGGGCAAGATTCTGCCCGGCGTGCAGTATTACCAGATCACCGTCGCGGACAACGGCATCGGGTTCGAGCAGGAATATACCGAGCAGATCTTCGAAGTCTTCAAGCGCCTGCACGGCCGGGACAGCTACCCCGGCTCCGGCATCGGCCTCGCGCTCTGCCGTCGCATCGTCAATAACCATTCAGGGGCACTGTTCGCCAACAGCATTCCCGGCGAAGGCTCGGCTTTTCATTTTATTCTCCCGGACCGGCAGTGAGGTATGTTTCATGTTTCGTGAGCGGAAAAAGGGGGGGGGTCGATAGCTGGTTTTTGGGGCTGTATTGACGCGCTGCCGGCGCACTGCTTTTTGCTCCCCTGGAGCGGGCTCCCCGCTCCCTTTCCCGGCTTTACCGGGTGCTGGCGCGCAGCTTTACGACGATCGACTTCGAGACCGGCGTATTGCTCTTATCGGCGACCTGCCGGATGGGAACGAGCACATTCGTCTCGGGGAAGTAGGTGGCGATGCAGCCTGCGGGAATGGCGAAGGGGACGATGATAAACCGGTGTGCAATACGCTCCGTGTCGTCGTCGTCGTTGATCAGGTCGACCACGTCCCCGGGCCTGAACCCGGCATTGCGGATATCGCCGTGGTTCATGAACACGACGCGGCGCTCATTGTAGACGCCGCGGTACCGGTCGTTCAGTCCATAGATCGTCGTATTAAACTGGTCATGGCTGCGGATGGTCATCATCAGGAACGCGCCCTCCGGAACAGGCACGGGTATATAGTCCGCGCAGTGAAATACGGCGAGCTCCTCCTTCGTCCTGAAATCTCCCACCCGGCTGCCGTTTGGCAGATAAAAGCCGCCCGGCCTGCGGACCCGCTCGTTGTAGTTTTCAAAGCCCGGGATCGTCCGCTCGATGGCATCCCGGATATTGTCGTAGTGCGCGGCATACTTTTCCCAGTCCACCCTGGAGCGCCCGCCCAGCACGGCTCTTGCAAGCCGGCAGACGATAACGGGCTCCGAGAGCAGATCTCCCGAGACCGGCGTCAGCACACCTTCGGAGCTCTGCACAACGCCCATCGAATTTTCGCAGGTCACGAACTGCGGGACGCCCTGCTGCAGGTCCCGGTCGCTGCGCCCCAGGGTCGGCAGGATGATCGCCTCTCTCCCGTGGACCAGGTGGCTGCGATTGAGCTTGGTAGATACATGCACGGTCAGCTCGCAGCGCTGCAGGGCTGCGGCAGTGAACTGCGTATCCGGCGTAGCGCTGAGGAAGTTGCCGCCCATGGCGATAAAAACCTTTGCTTTCCCTCCGTGCATCGCATGGATTGCCTCCACGGTGTCATAGCCATGCTCGCGGGGCGGCACGAAGCCGAAGTTGGATTCGATGGCATCCAGGAACGCCTGCGAGGGCTTTTCGTAAATACCCACCGTGCGGTCGCCCTGTACGTTGCTGTGGCCGCGGACGGGGCAGGTTCCGGCCCCGGGCTTGCCCACGCTTCCTTTCAGCAGCAGGAGGTTGACCACTTCGCGGATGGTGGCTACCGCGTTCTTGTGCTGCGTGAGTCCCATGGCCCAGCAGGCAATGATCCTGCGGCGGTGCTTCAGGAGCTCGGCCAGCTGCATCACCTGGGCCATATCGATTCCCGCATCCCGGGCCAGCGCTGCCGGGTCCTTTGCCAGGATATGCGCCCGCAGCTGTTCGAAGCCGCTGGTCTTTTCCCGGATGAATGTATCATCGAGAATGCCCGGCTCGGTTTCGGCGGCACGAAGCAGGATATGCTCTACGGCCTGGATCAGGGGCAGGTCCGTATTGATCTTCACCTGGAGAAACAGGTCGGTCAATGCAGAGTCCATGTGCAGGACGCCTTTTACCGTCTGGGGATTGTCGAAGCCCATCAGGCCG
>JASLDA010000424.1 GCA_030151745.1 Chitinophagaceae bacterium
GGTGCTGTTGTAAAGCGTAACGGAATATGTGCCGGGGCCCGCGTAGGTCTTCGTCGGCGACAGCGCGGACGAGGTCGTGCCGTCGTGGAAGCTCCAGGACGGCGGGTTCAGCGGGCTGTAGGCGCCGCGGGAGGTGTCTATGAACTGGATCGTGCCGTGATCGCAGGCGGGGAATGGCGAGAAGGTGAAGCCCGAGATGACACCGTCCACCTTGATCGTATCCAGGCCCGCGCTGGTTGCCGTGCAGCCGAGATTGTCGGTCAGGGTCAGGATCGGAAGATGGGGCCCGGGAGTCGTGTATGTATGCGTGATGGTCTTTGCCGTCGTCGCCCCGGTGACGCCGTCGCCGAAATCATAGATAAAGCCCGGCACGAAGTCCACATCCCTTGCCTGGAAGTTCACCGTAAGCGGGGCGCAGCCGGTCAGGGGCGAATAGCTCAATACGCCTGCATAGCCCAGCAGCCGCGCCGTCCGGTACGCGGTATCGTTGCATCCCGAGGCATTGGTGGCGATGAGGCGTATGCTGTAGATCTTCGGCGTCGTGTATGTATGCGTCGGGTTCTGCAGGGCCGACGTGCCGCCGGTTCCGAAGCTCCAGTTCCAGCGTACGGCGCCTGTGCTCCGGTCGGTGAAGTTGATGATAAGCGGCGGGCAGATCTTGACCGTATCGCTCAGCGTAAACGCCGCGGTGGGCCGGCCGTTCACCGTTACGTGCCCCGCCCGGGTCATAGTATCCTTGCAGCCGATATTGTCTGTAACGATCAGCCGTACGGTATACGTGCCGGTCGATTTATAGGCATAGGTCGGATTTGCCAGAGTGCTGGTGCCCCCGTCGCCGAAGCTCCAGAGATAGTCCAGCCCGTTTCCTGTGGAGGAGTTGAAGAAGTTGAAGGGAGTATTCTCGCAGGCCCGGGTATTGGTGGTGCTCCAGATTGCCTTCGGATCGGAGACATGCAAATAGTTCAGCGCCTGGGCCGAATCCGTGCAGCCGAGATTATCGGTCACTGTGAGCATTATCCCATAGCTGCCGGTGGCCGTGTAGCTATGCGATATCGACGCCGCGGTCGTCGTTCCCGGCGCGCTTCCGTCTCCGAAGTCCCAGGTCCGGTTCACACTTCTCAGCCCGGGCGGATGGGTCGAGTTGTCCGTGAAGGTCACATTGCCGTACGGCAGGCAGGCGACGGGCGGGGCGGCGCTGAAGGAGACGGAAGGACCTCCCACCAGGATATAGCTGTTTCGCTGGAACCTCCAGCTGCAGCCGTTCTGGTCGATCACCTCGACCGCAGCATTGAACAGTCCCGAGCTGGACATGGTAAGGGTCCGGGTCGGGACATTCAGCGCGGGGCCGAAGCTCGGCGTCAGTCCGGTACCCAGCCACCAGGCATAGGATTTCGCAACGCCTCCCCCGCTGGTGGTGGCGGTCAGCGTAAGGCTATCGCCTTTGCACAGGCTGGTCCGCGACGCGGTAAAGCTCACGGAAAGGGGGTTCAGGTTAAGCGCCCATGCCATGGTGTCCGAGCACCCGGTCGCCGTATTGAACACTACGAGCTTGGCCGTATAATTGCCCGGCGCAGGATAGGTATGCACCGGATGCATGGCCGTGCTGGTGGTTCCGTCCCCGAAATACCAGACATGGCCGGTCTCGCCGATGGAGCTGTCTGCAAAGCTCACCTGCAGGGGGCTCGTGCAGCTTGTACGGACCTCCATAGCCGCTTTGGGGAAATTGACGACGATATAATTCACCCGGGTCAGCGTATCGAAGCAGCCGTTGATGCCTGCGGCCAGCATCACGGTATATGTGCCCGGCTTCGAATAGGCGTACACGGGGTTCGGCACGAGCGTCTGCGTGCCATCTCCGAAATTGTACACCCACATGTTCACCGGTATGGTGGCGCTGCTGGTGCTGCTGTCCGTAAAGCGGACCGGCTCGCCCACGCAGACGGTAAGCGGCGTGGCCCCGAAATTCGCCGTAGGCCGGGTGCCCACATGGATCCGGATCGTATCGACGATGACGCATCCGTTCGAGGTGGTGTACGTGGCAGTAGCGAGGAATTGTCCGATCGTGGTGTAAGTATGCGAAGGATTGGCGCCGGTGCCCGTGCTCCCGTCCCCGAAGGTCCAGTTCACGGACGAGGCCGGATAAGGGTACAGGATCGAATTTCCCGACGTATCCCGGCTCTTGGCCTCCATCAGGAAGTTGACCTTCAGGGGAGCGCACCCGTATTGCGTGCTGGAGCCGATCCGGCTGATCAGCGGATATATCGAGACGGCGCTGGTCGTCGTCGAGCTGCACCCGTTTGAATTGGTCACTCCCAGCGTAACCTTGTAAATCCAATCGGTCATGTACCAGTGTGCCGGCGCTGCGCCGACTCCCGTAAAGCCGTCGCCGAAGTTCCAGCTGTAGGTATTGCCGGAAGCCGTAGAGGAGGCGTTGAACTGGATCTGGGCCGGCGCGGGGCAGGGCTGAGCCGGCGTAAATGTAAAGGCCGAGCTGGGCTGCGGGTGGATTACGATCGTCTGCGTCGCCGTTTTCACGCAGCCGCCTTCAACGACTTTCTGAGTGATCGTAAACGTTCCCGGTGTCGTATAGTTATAGGTGGCTGTAGTGCCGGTCAGCGGGGTGGAGCCGTCTCCGAAATCCCAGGACATCGTCCCGGCAGTGCTGCCGGTCGTGTTGGTAACCGGCACTGAGGCGCCGACGCAGGCGGATGCCGGAGCCGTGAAGCCCGTGCCTATATTGCGCCGCCGGACGTAATTGGTGCGGATCATCGAATCCTTGCAGCCGTTTGCATCCGTCAGGTAGAGCTTGACCGTATAGCTGCCGACAGCGCTGTAAGAATGCGATACCGGGTTGCCCGAGCCGGGACTGCCGCCGTCTCCGAAATCCCAGACATAGGAGAAGGGCCCCGTGCCGGCCCCCGTCGCCGCAGTGAATGTCGTGCTGCCGTTTATGGTGCAGATCGCCGTATCGCTTGCCGTAAATGAGGCGCTGGGCCTGGGATAGACGTATACGAGATTCGCCTCGGTATCCGTTTTGGGACAGCCGACCGAGTTGGTGGCCGTGAGCTTGATGGTATAGGTGCCGCCGGCGGTGTAGGTATGGGTCGGGCTCGACACCGTGGAGCCGCCGCCGTCCCCGAAGTCCCAGGCATACGTCCCGGTGCCTGCGGCATTCCATACGACGGAGGGGGTAAAGCTCACCGGTGCCCCGGGGCAGACGACGACCGGGGAGGCGCTCAGCGAAACGGTGGGAACCTGATAGACCGTGATATAGCTCGTCTGCGTTTTGGTATTGGAGCCCGATGCGTTGCTGACCGTCAGCGTGACCGTATAGACGCCGGGTGTCGTATATGCGACGACGGGGTTCTGGGCGGTAGATGTCGTGCTGTTCCCGAAGTTCCAGCTGTATGAAGTGGGATTTCCCGTGCTGGTACTGGAAAACGTAACTACCATCGGCGCGCAGCCGGAGCGCGGCGAGGCCGTAAAATTGGCAACCGGCTGCGCAAAGGCTGAGGGCGCGGCGAGGAGTGCCAGTAAGATCAGTAGCAGTCGATTCATAGGCTCCGGATGGATTGGTACCGGTTTGCGCGCGGCGCACACTGCTCTCTACCCCACGGGTTGTCCGGTACCGGGCATAGCAACCGGACCGGGGTCCGGTTGCTATGCCCGGCTTTCGGGCGGCTTATCCGTCTTATACGGCGCAGCCTTCGGCTTTACCAGGGTTTGGGGCAAACGGTCCGTGCCCGCTCGTATTTGGCGCTGTTGAACAGGCCGCTGTGCATAAGCGAGATTTCGAAGCCTCCATCGCCGTTGTTCGCGGGCCGGAGTTTACTGGTGGTAAAATCGTATGATGCCGTGATGGATATTTTCTTGTAATCGATCTTGATGGTCGGGATAGCGGCGTCCTTGACGCGGTAGAAGACGCCTCCGTAGATAGACAGCGGCGGGTCGGCCTCGTTATTCGTTATGCGCTTCCAGCCCAGCAGGCCGCCGCCTATGAACTCGTTGTAAACGCCCTGCCGCGAGTAGTTTGCATGAAGCTGTATGCCATACTGGTCGGTGATCCGGTAGGTGAATCCCGCCCCCACGTTCAGCTTCATTTCCAGCTTTACGATGGTATTCCCGGACTCGAAGGAGCGGCCGGGACGCGTGAAATGATAGCCTGAAATACCGGCATAGTAGGTCATTTTCTCATCCGCGGCAGCGCTGTTGATGGATACACCGGCACCTATGTCCCAGTTCGTCAGCGATGTATTGGCAAAGCTCTCCCCGTTGCCCGGTATCGGAGGCTGCCCGGGCCCCCCGTATTGGGAGCCGACGATGACTTTGCTCGCGTCGAAAGAGCGCTGCAGGAAGCCGCCGGTAAAGCCGCCGCTGATGAAGGTGCGGCTTCCGTCGCCGAGGTACTTCGTAAAGTTGATCGCCGGGTAAATGCCGATCGTCTGGAGGTCGATACTGCCGGCGCGGTCGTAGAAAGCCAGCAGGCCCACGGTGAAGTAGTCGCCCGATTCGCCCTTGACCGGAATCTTCGCTTCGGCGTTCACCACACCCGTCTGGTATGGCTTTGCGATCGTGCTCCACTGGCTGCGGTACACGACCCCGACCTTATAATCTCCGGGATAGGTGCCCATAAAGGCCGGATTCCGGAGAATATTGGTTTCATAGAACTGCGAGAAGTGAATATCCTGGGCCCGGACATTCAAAGAAGCGAGCAGCAGGCTGGCAATTGTCAACGTTCTCTTCATAAGCGACAGGATATTAGGTTCAGCAGTTGACTGTC
>JASLDA010000466.1 GCA_030151745.1 Chitinophagaceae bacterium
AGTGCGGACCTGCGTTCCGCCTGGAACGGCTGGCTGGAGCGGATCCAGGATGCGATTGCCGGAAAAGAAGGCTGGGGGCTGGACCGGGAGCTGGTGCTCCTGAGCTTTTTTTCTTTTGCCAAATACCTCATGTACCAGGATCTCGATCCGGACAATTGGAGCGAGGCGATCGCCGCAGGCGAGATCCCGGTGATCAGCGGACTCCTGCAGGACGGCTACAGGAACGATACCCCGGCCATCCCGGACGACTTCGGCTTCGATACACGGCTTCCCGCCGAGCAGCCCCTTTCGGTGCTGGATATGGACAGCAGCCAGGCGGCGGTTCTTCTTGAAGCGCAGCAATCGCAGGTGCTCATCGTGCAGGGGCCGCCGGGCACAGGCAAATCCCAGACGATCACCAACCTGATCGCTGCGGCTGTAGGCGCGGGCAAGAAGGTGCTGTTCGTAGCGGAGAAGATGGCCGCCCTCGACGTGGTGAAGCGCAATCTCACGAAAGTCGGTCTCGGCCCTGCAGTGCTGGAGCTGCACGGCAGCAAGGCCCGCAAGACCGCGTTCCTCGATGCGCTTCGGGAAGTGATCGAGAACCCGCGCCGGGCGAGCCTTCCCGGCACATTCAGCACGGCCGGCCTCAATGCCGGCCGGGATAAGCTCCGGTCCTGGTCCACGCTGATCAGCACGCCGCTGCAGGCTTGCGGTTATACCCCGTATGAGCTCTTCGGCCTCCTGCTCTGGTCGGCGGAACAGTTCGGCGCCGTTCCTCCGCCGCCCGTGCAGCGGCTTTGCGACAGCGAGCTGGAATTCCGCGAGCATGCCGCGCGGCTCCGCAAGCCCGACCTGGGCAACCGGGACGCCGCCGGCCCGGAAGCGCAGCAAGTGGCGATGTTTCAGGAATACAGGCAGTCCGTGGGCCGGCCGGAGGAGCACCCGTTTTACGGGGTGCGCCTGGCGCAGCCGCCGCTGGATTCCGCGCAAGAAACGCTGCGGCAGAACCTGGATCGGGCAACGGCACTTCTACAGGCGCTTCAACGGCTTTTTGAGCCGGCACGGGCGCCATTCCGCGAGCTTCCCGAAAGCCTGCCCGGGATCGCCGCCCTGCTGCGCAATTTTCATGCGCTGCTCAGCGTCCCGGAGGCAGCGCTGCTGCCGCTTTTCGGGAAGACAAGCTGGACGCAGCACGCCGCTGCATTGCGCAGCCTGCTGGAGGATGCGGAAGCCGCGCAGCGATTGCGGCAGGAATATGACAGCCTGCTGATCGAGGCCGCCTGGACCGCAGACGTGCTCGAGTCCCGCGCCGTGCTGGCCACGGCTTCGGACAATTTCTTTACCCGCCTTTTCAATGGCGGGCTCCGCCGGGCACGCAGGCAGATCGCCGGCCTGTTCCGCGATCCGGCCGCCGCGAAAGGCCAGCCGCTGTTGCCGGTTGCCGATGCTGTAATAGGTTACCAGGCGAAGATCCAGCAGCTCGAATTCCAATCCGCGAATGCCGCGGCCTTCGGCTCCTTCTGGCAGGGAGTTCTGAGCGATATCGCGCTGCTGCGCCGTTTCCTCGAATGGGCGGTAAGTCTGCATGCCGATCTCGGCTCTGGCCGCGTATCTCCCTCCCTGCCGGAATGGCTGGCAACAGCCGACCCCGCTCGGGTCCGAGATGCCGAAGCAGGGCTTGCCGGAGCCCGGGACGCCTTCGTCAAGGCATTTGATGCAGTCGGTACGCAGCTCGATCTCGATCCCGGGCTCAGCACGGCCTGGAAGGACTGTCCGCTGGAGACCTTTGCGGCGCGGCTTCAGGCAATGTCGCAGCAATTGCAGCTTCTGCCGGGATGGATCAGGTACTACGCAGCCGCCCGGGAACTCCGCACCTCCGGCCGCGAGTGGATCGTGCAGGTCGCGGAGCGCTGGGACGGGGCTGCATCGCAGCTCCTGCCATACTTCCGCTACAGGATCTGGGAGGCCATGCTCGAAGCGGCGATGCAGTCCCATCCGCAGCTGCATCAGAGTAGCCGCGAGCACTTGGATGCCACGCGCAGCGGGTTCAGCCAGGAAGACCAGGTCCTGAAGGATTTTTACAAGGCGGAGCTTATCAACCGGCATGCAGCCTCCGTTGCGGCCCTGGGAAACATCGGGCAGGCTGCCGTGGTGCGCTCCAATCTCCACCGCAGGCGGAATATCCCGCCCATCCGCAAGCTGCTGGCCGAGGCTTTCGATGCGGTGGCCGCCGTAAAGCCGGTGTTTATGATGAGTCCGCTGTCCGTTGCCGGCTACCTGCAGGCCAGGCCGGGTCTGTTCGACCTGGTCGTTTTCGACGAGGCCAGCCAGGTGGAACCCGTGGACGCATATGGCGCCCTGCTCCGCGCGAAGCAGGCCGTAATCGTGGGGGATACTAAGCAGATGCCGCCTACCGGCTTCTTCAAGCGCATGCTCAGCGAAGATGCGGTTCCGGGCGAGGAAGACAATCTCGTGCGCGACACAGATTCCATCATGGAGCTGATGCTGGCCCGAAATGCCCGCTCGAAATCCCTGCGCTGGCACTACCGCAGCCGGCACGAGTCGCTCATCAATGTTTCCAACCGCAACTTCTATACGCCGCCGGGGCTGCTGGTATATCCCAGCGCCTTTGCGGACCACGAGTTCCTGGGCCTGAAGCTCCGGCAGCTGGATCATGCCGCCGCGCCCTATGAAGGGCAGGGGGTTAATACCGGAGAGGCTAAGGCCTTGGTCCGGGAGCTGCGGAGCTTTATCCATGAAAACCCGGAGTGCAGCGTGGGCGTCGTAGCGTTCAATATCCGGCAGCGGGATGCGATCCGGGATGAGATCCAGATCCGGGCGCGGCAGGATTCCATGCTGGCGCGGTATATCGGCAAGGAAGGCATAGAGCCGTTTTTCGTGAAGAACCTCGAGAATATTCAGGGCGATGAGCGCGACGTCATATTTATTTCAGTGGGATACGGGAAGAACGCCCAAGGCCAGATGAACATGCGATTCGGTCCGTTGAGC
>JASLDA010000489.1 GCA_030151745.1 Chitinophagaceae bacterium
GCCCTGGCCAGGTCGATCACATCCTGGAAAGTAGGGATGCCGAACCGCCCGTTGTGCTGCTGCGGGCGCTCCGGGAAGACCTGCTTCGCTTTAATGGTACGGATCTCCGCCAGCGTGAAATCGGATGCGAACCAGTCTTCATAGCCGACGCCGTCCACCACCCGGCTTGTTTTACGCGATGCGAATTGAGGGAGCTCGGAAATATTGGTCGTGCCGGAAAGCATGGGTTCGTGCCGGCAGATCAGCACGCTGTCCCTGGTCATGACCAGGTCTGGCTCTATAAAGTCGGCGCCCTGCTCGATCGCGAGCGTGTAGGATTCGAGTGTATGCTCGGGAAGGGTGCCGGAGGCACCGCGGTGGCCGATCACCAGGGGGCGCTGCCCGTCCAGGGTGGGATAGCTCACAGGATCATCGCCGTTTTTAGTGCAGGCTATGGCAGCCAGCAACAGAGCCGTGCCAAGCAGCAGGTAAGCATTTCGCATAATGGGGGATTTGCCTGCGAACTGCGCAACCCCCTGTTACCTCATCATTATTCTATCCAGGCAACGGGCTCCCACCGGTGCTTCTTGCATTATTCATGGGATATCAGTCGTCGTCGTGCTCGTCCTCCAGCCAGGCGCCGCGCCGCTCCCTGCCGTCCGCCTCCAGGTAGCCGTGAATGCGGCCGCGCCGGAACAGGACGCCCGATGCCCCGAGCCTGATATCGTCGTAGAGGGCCCCGGTCAGGGCCTGCCCCTTCGCACCGATCAGCAGGTACTTTTCCGTTTCGCCTTTCGATACCATCCCGATCAGGTACTCCTGGAATGCGCCCCGCTCATCGGAAATACGGTCCAGCTCAGGCGCCAGCAGCCAATTGCCGTCTGCATCGATGATCCCCGAGCCGCCCTTGCCGGTGGCAATGAAAAAGCGGTCGTTGATCAGCCGGCTCAGCCTGTAGCCTGCGGGCAGGATCATTCTGCCGGAGCGGCTTAGCAAGGGCGAGCGGTCGGTGCCGCCTGCGAACCAGATATTGTTGCTTATGACCGGATTGAAACCGCCCTTCATGGCACAGATCGGTCTTCCTTCCTCGTCCGCCAGGATCGTGCTGTCGATCCCGCGGTGCCTGTCGGGGTAATAACGCCAGGCCACAAAGCCGAACTCTCCCCTCCCCTCGATAGCGTCGTAGCTCGCCGGCAATACCATCCGGTAGCTCCCGTTATTGTAGAGTCCCAGCTTCTCTCCCTCGGGTACGATAGCCGTGCGCCCGCCAGAACCGACCAGGCCCTCGCGCCTGACACGCGCGCTCGGGCCTTCTTCGAGCCGGATATTCCCGTCTTCGGCGATCGCAAAGGAAGCCTCCCTCCCATTTTCAAACGCAACCAGCTGTGCCAGCGACCCTGGTGCTACGCCGATGCTGTCTGCAAAGGGCGATACACGCAGGCCATCCGTATCGTAAATGGCGAAGCCGCCGGCGTCCTTTGCCAGGACAAAGCCGCTGCCGGGGGAGACCTCCGGGTAAACAGCCTCGAAAACAGGAGGCAGGTAGAGACGCATATCGCCGTCGTAATATCCTCGCCTGCCCCTCCTGACGATGAGGCAGGAACGGCTGCCGCTGTTCACCAGGATCGTATCGGCATCGGGCGGCTGGATATACCTCAATGAGCGGCGATCCACAAGTCCGTAGCGCCCCTTCCGGCGAGCCAGGTAGAAAAGGTCTTCCGCCTGCACGACGCGGAGCCCCGGATCCAGTATCAGGGCCCCGTTTTCCCCGC
Source organism: Chitinophagaceae bacterium (assembly GCA_030151745.1). Classification (GTDB taxonomy): domain Bacteria; phylum Bacteroidota; class Bacteroidia; order Chitinophagales; family Chitinophagaceae; genus UBA1952. The sequence goes on from JASLDA010000489.1 coordinate 1,752, forward strand.
TGATGCCGCAGCCACCATCTCCGGTGCGGAATGAAAAGCTGCGGATATAGCCGAGCCGGGTGGTTTGTACATCCTGCAGGACGGCAGGACGATCTATGGAATCGATCCGGATCTCCCGGCCCGCGAAGCGGCCGTTTTCGAAATGGAACAGCAGGTCCCGCCTGTCCGGGTAGAGGAAAATATAGGTCGAATCGTCGCCCAGGATCCCGACGGGAGCTTTGACGGCCGGGATAATCCCGGCCCCTGAGGTATCGATAATCCGGACCTGCTTCAGCTGCGAATCCGTAACTGCGATGACATGGGCCGACTGCGGGTAACCGAAGCCCGGGTAGAACGCGGCAACCCGCTTCAGGCGGCGGTTGTAGATGCCTGCCGGAAGGTCATACCGCCCCGGCCCCGCAACCAGGAATGCATCCCAGGATTGCAGGACATTGCTCAGCCGGGGATCCCCGGGATCCTCGCCCGGAGGCACGCGGAGCGCCCTTCCGCCGGCGATCCGGTAGTCGTTCGCGTCGTCCCCCCGGCAGTAGCTGTCGCCGATCGCCCGGACCGGCCTCCAGGGCTGCGGATCATAGCGCAGCTCGCCGGTATTGCCGAGCAGGGCGTACAGGCCCTTGCGCGCCAGTGCATACCGCGGCTTACCCATTATGGGATCGGGAACCAGGGTCATGGAATCGAACTCGAAAGGCTGCAGCTCCCGGCCGTCCGCCCCGAGCACGCCCCATTTACCATTCCGGTCCCGCATGAGCATGGCGTAGCTCTCGAGCGGGAAATAATGCCGGCCGGCAAAGCCTCTTCCGCCGTACATCAGGCGGCCTTTGGTATTCGCGAAGTAGATGCTGTCGCCGCTTTTCAGGGAGAACAGCCCCGGGATCCGCTGCGCGACGGCATAATAGCGATGGGGCAGCAGATTCCGGCCGCCCAGGTCGTACAGCCCGGAATACCCTGTGGTATCGTCGTAGAGCAGCAAGGCCGGCAGCGCGGTCTGGTGCTCGTCACCGGCAGCGGGATACAGCAGCTGCGGCTGCTCCCGGCCGCGATACAGGATATGCCCGTCCGTATCGCTGATAAGGATGCCCGCGCTGCCGGAAAAGCGGATCACCGCGCCGTCCCGCTCCGGCATAACCAGCCCCGGGACCCGGTACATCAGGGTTCCGCTGCCATTGTAGACGTAACCGGCTGAATCGGCAGGCTGAAACGCGTAGACGAGATTGCAGCCCAAGGGCTGGATGAGACTTGCAGCCAGCGGGACGATGAGCCGCATGGCAGTGTCCAGCAGTCCGGACCTGATCTTTGCTGCCAGATAATGCTCATCCCGGTATTCCCAGCCATAGCTTCGTTGTAATTCCCTGTATTTTCCTTCATAAGGGCCGTCGTCGGTGATCTCCGTGAAAGGGAAATTCCATTTCCGTTCGAAGGCGTTGAAGCAGGGCAGCCTCAGCAATGCATCGCCCTTCAATATGCGGCGTTCGTTGGACAACCCATCATTCAGGAGATACGCATCATGGCCCAGGTCGTCCTCGACCGGATAGCTTGTGAACCGACGCTGCCTGAGATCGTAGATAAGGTGCTCCTTGTCGAAGTATCCTTTCGAAAACCGGACGAAGCGGGTCCCGATCATGGAGGAATACTCGTATCCTTCCAGGCTGGCCATGACCTTGAGCGAATCGTCCCGCAGCTCCCGGAGGCCCTTCCTGTACAGGATCTCCAGCCAGCCTCCCGGCCGCGGTACAATACCGGAGACGGCCGCATCCACCACTTGGCGCCCGGTATAGTCCAGCAGGTCCTGATCCATGAGTATCGCGCGATCGCTCACTTGCTCGGCTATGCCCCCATAGCGGAACGGGGCCAGCTCATGGCCATTGCTGTCCTTCAGTCCCCAGAGTCCGAACCTCTGGACGGCGACGACGCCCCGCGGCAGCAGCCTGTAGGATTGCGCGGCCCTGAATTGAAAGCGGAGGCGGCCCGTGGTATCGTACACGAAAGCGGTGTCGTTCCGCAGGGCGAGGATGCTGCTTAAAGACAGATACATCGGCTCCTCGAAAATATCCGGGAGGATAACGCGGCCGGACGTATCCTTTACGCCGTAAGTCCCGCGCCCGCTTTGCCACCGGTAGTACGGAAGCCTGCGCTCGGACTCCTGGATATACGTACGCTCGGTTTCCCTGGCCGCCGTATCGTAACGGACAACCATTCCCTCCTCGCCACCCGTGTACGACCGGAGCATCCTATCGACGCCGCGGACGCCCTTTTCAAAGCGGGGCCCTTCATGCCCGGCGCTGTCCAGCAACCTGCATCCCTGGTAGCCGCATGCGATGAAATTTCCCCCGAGCCCTTCCCGGATGCTTGTATATGCGAAGAGCGTGACCGGCCGCCCCCTGCCATTAAACAAAGCCTTGAGCTGTCCCTGGTCGACGACGATCATGCGGCCGGCCGGAACCGCCGAATGGAAGATCCGGTCCAGACTGTCGACGACCGAAGGATCGGGCAACTGAGCCGTCGATCGTACAACGCAGAGCAGGAAGGCAAGCAGGCCTGGTATGGCGCGGAACCATCTCCGGTCGGCGGCCGATTCTATCCGGCGCATATTATTGGTAGCTGATTTTATAGGCATCGCTGCCTTGCCATAGGTATTTTACCAGCCCCCGCCGGTCTTTCAGCACCAAGCTCCGGACACTGAATGGCAGGTCTGCCGGAATGCCGGCTTCGAACTGGAACCGGGCCGGACGCTCCCCGTTATAACGCTGCTGCGGCGCTCCGTCGGCCTGGTAAAACCGGATCACGGAATCGGTTCCTGAATTGCCGGAGACAGTCTTGTAAGCGCTGCTGCCGCTGAGTGCCAGGGGATCGCAAACGGTCTTGTTTTCCGTATGACCGGCAATACGCTGCACACATAATATGGGTGTTCCGCTTCGAAGCTCCTTTCCCCTGACGTAGAAAACGCTTACCGGCTGCGTCCCGGTCTGGATCTCGGCCAGCCGCCGGCGGTGCTTGTCCAGGATGATCACCGAGCTGTCCCGTTGGATGCCGGGCGAGTCGGCCTGCACGATATACCGGCTCAGCCTGGCGTCGTATCGTTCGTAGGATGCAGAAGTGCTGCTGCGAACGATGCAATAGGCTGCGCCCTGCGCGGTAAGCCAGCTGCGGATCATAGGCTCTCCCAGGCTGGAAAGCTCCGGACGGGACGGGAC
>JASLDA010000019.1 GCA_030151745.1 Chitinophagaceae bacterium
AGCTCGAAGACAGCGTGGACGAGATCCGCTCTTACCTGAAGCTGGATAACCGCCCGCAGGTCCATCAGCTGCGCAGATAGCAGTCTTAACTATTAATCCATATCCCGGCCGTAAGGCAAACATGATTGACCCGAGAAGGGTCTGCATGGCTCATTATGCCCGGTATTACCCTTTTCGTCAAACTTGCTTGCTATGAAACACAAACTTTATTGACCCCTTCGATAGATGCGGGGATGAGCTATGCTCCCGGTATGCTCCGGGACCGCTTGATTATGCCGGGCCGATGCACATGCCCCAGCGATCCAGTTTTCACCTATAAACACCATTTATGTCTTTAACTACAAGCCCCAGGCATCTTGCCATAGATAATTTCCACGCGAACCGCGGCGCGCTCAGCTATTATGTGCTCGGTAATACGGTCCAGTTCCAGGCCCGTAACGGCGATACCTTTTACGTCGCCTACCAGGACGTTCAGAACCCCCTTACCGGCAATGCCTTCAGCTCGCTGGCCGAGTTCGTGGCCTACCTGGACACGAACATATTTTCCTGATAAACTATAAACCCAAGCTTTTATGATCTTTCAAATAGGCCCTAAACATGTCCGGATCGATAACTTCCACGGCGAGATCGGGTCCTTCTCCTACTATGTCCTGGGCGACCTCGTCCAGATATATGCCGCTACCGGCGATGTCTTTTACGTGTATTACCGCGACGTGACCGACCCGGTCACCGGTACGGCCTTTGCCACGCTCAATGCCTTCATCGCATACCTCGACGCCAATTTCTTCAAGTCGGGAGACGGAAGCGGGGGCGGCGGAACGACCTATGCCGGGGTCAGCCCCACTGCCCGCTACCTGTTCACCTCCGCGAACCAGACCTCGCTCGACTGGGAATCGCGGCAATTGCTTACCGGCAGCGGCACCAAGTCGCTCGACTGGGGTATGCGGGGGCTGTACAATTCTACCGGGATAAAGACCGTCGACTATGAGACGCCTGTCATTTCCGATGCTTACGGCTACAGCAGCGCCAACTTCACGACGCGCCTGCTCTTGCACCAGAACGGCAACCGGGCCGTATTCTGGGACGATGGTCGCAACTCAATGCACGACGTGTACGGCCTGATCGGCGTTATTTGGGGCAATACAAGGGCCTTCGTGCCCAATTACTCCTTCGATTATGCGCAACGCACGCTGGTAGACGGTACTTTTTGGTCCGGCCGTGGCGCCGTCGCGCTGGACTGGAGCAACCGCTACCTGGTGGACAGCAACGAGTCAATTGTCGCCAGGTGGAACGAGCGCATACTGACGCACAATTGGACGGACTCGATCAACTGGGCAAGCCGGAATCTGCTCGATACCAACGGGCAGTACTCCGTCAACTGGGGCGAGCGCTTCCTGATGCACGGCGGCCTTCAAAGCCTCAACTGGGCGAACCGCGAGCTACTTAGCAGCGGTGCCAAGTCGGTGGACTGGGGTGCGCGGGGGCTGTACAACTCCACGGGGATAAAGACCGTCGACTATGAGACACCTCTGATTGCCGATGCTTCGGGGTACGGCAGCGCCAACTTCACCACGCGCCTGCTGCTGCACCAGAATGGCACCCGGGCCATATTCTGGGACGACGGCCGCAACACCATGCACGATATAAATGGCCTGGTCGGAGTCATCTGGGGGAATACAAGAGCCTTCGTGCCCAGCTACACTTCCGAATATGGGCAACGCACGCTGGTAGATGGCACCTACTGGTCCGGCCGGGGCGCCGTTTCACTGGACTGGAGCAACCGCTACCTGGTGGACAGCAACGAGACGATCGTAGGCAAATGGAACGAGCGCCTGCTGGTTCATAACGGGCAGGATTCCATCAACTGGGCAAGCCGGAACCTGTTCGATACCAATGGGCAATATTCCGTCAACTGGAGTGAGCGCTTCCTGATGCATGGCGGCCTCCAGTGCCTTAACTGGGCCAACCGCCAGTTGCTCGACAATTCGGGCTTCGTGTCTCATAGCTGGCTGAACCGCAGTCTCCATGATACGAACGGCGTGGCTGGCATCGAGTACGGCTCCCGCTTCCTGAACGATGGCTACGGCAGCCCTGCCGTCGACTGGCACAACCGTGCGCTGATGACCGTGTCCGGGGCCGCGACCCTCATCTGGGGACAAAGCCAGAGCGGCAGCGGCGCTGAAGTACTCCGATTCACAGGAGGGACGCGCATCGAGTTCGATGCGGCGACTCTTAACGACGACACGACGTTCGCGAACTCCGGGGGCGTGCAGACAGGCACCGAGATGCTCAATTATTACGGCATCAACGGCGCCCGCTACCTGGCCACGCCTAAACGCTGGGCACGCATCGACGGCTCGGACAATCAACAGTATTATTTACCCCTTTACTAAATCTATCCGGACGGAAGGCGGGATACGAAGCAGGGTGCAGCTTAAAGCCTGGAACGGCCGCCTTTCATTTCGCTTCCTGCTTCGCAAGGAGTTCCAACGAACCGATTCCGCATTCAATTCTCTTTTTTTAACCACCAATCAATTCAATTTTCATGAACACGCAAGAAAGCCAATTGGTAACATTTATCAGCAAAGCCGTAACACGCAGCGGCGTACCCTTCAGCATCGGCTCCGTACAGAAAGACGGGCAGGGTATGGTCAATACCCTGAAGGGTACCGTAACCGTCAACGGGCAGAGCCAGGCAATGCTCTGGAACGTACTCGGCCGCGCTTTTGCCAGCAATACCACCGAGTTTGATCTCGTCGAGGAAGTTTCCTTCGAGGATTTCCAGGCCCAGGTCACCGGCTCCGAAAGCTAGGCAAGCCCGGATTCAATCATTTTTCTTAATTCAGTTTTTTAATTTAATTTTCATGAACACGCAGGAAAGTCAATTAGTAGCATTTATCGGTAAAGCCGTAACACGCAGCGGCGTCCCCTTTCAGGTCGCATCTGTGCAGAAGGACGGACAGGGCATGGTTAATACATTGAAGGGTACTGTCACCGTTGGCGGACAGGATCAGGCAATGCTCTGGAACGTGCTTGGCCGGGCCTTTGCCAGCAATACCACCGAATTCGACCTGGTCGAGGAAGTTTCCTTCGAAGATTTCCAGGATCATGCCGGCGGGGAAAGCAGCGAAAGCTAAGTCGGGAACCGGTACATGATCCGGGCTTCCTTTTTCACGCTGCCTTCCTCCATGCCGGGGGAAGGCAGCTTTTTTAAATCATCCGGCCATCCAGGCGGCAATTACAAATCCTGCCGAAGCCGGTTTCATTATGTTATTTTCGTCCGGACGCCCCTGTTATGCAGATCAAGAAAGCCAACACGATCGATGAAGTCTACAATGCCCTGCTGGCAAGGCCGCTTCACGTCGACGAACTGGACGAGTTTTACTGCAATACGGATGCGGTCCGCAACGATGTCAGCGCCCGCTTCCAGCTGAAGCTCATGCTGCAGCGCAATGCCGCCTCCGGCCGGGATGCGCATTACCTCTTCGTCGGGTATCGCGGATGCGGGAAGAGCACCGAGCTCAATAAGCTGCAGAAGGAGCTGGACCGGGAATACGTTATCCTGAACTACTCCGTCATGCAGGAGCTGGATCCCCAGAGCATCGAGTATATCGAGCTGTTTATCGTCACGATGCAGCGCCTGTTCCGGCTCGCGGACGAGAAGAATCTGGGCATCGACGACGCCTTCATCAAGCAGATCGAGAGCTGGACCCAGACGAAGGAGATCAACGAGATCCGGGAAAAGCATTTCTCCGCCGATACCGAGGCCGGCATCAATACGAAGCTGGGCATTCCCTACCTGCAGGAATTCTTCCTTAAGCTGAAGGGAGCCGCAAAGGCTTCCAAATCGTTCAAGGAAACGATCAAGGAAACCCTGGAGCCCCGGCTGGCGGATCTAATCCGGCTCTGCAACGACCTGATCTCCCAGGTCCGGATGGCATTGGCCGATATCGGCTACAAGGATCTCGTCATCATCATCGAAGATCTCGACAAGATCCCGCTTCCGCAGGCGGAGAAGCTGTTCTTCAGCTATGCGAACCAGCTGACCCAGCTTAAGGCGACCGTGGTCTATACGTTCCCGGTATCGCTCTACCACAATAACAAGTTCGGCGCCGTGCGGGCCTATTTCACCGACGTCATCGAGCTGCCGATGATCAAGATCTCCCTGATGGACGGCTCCCCGTATCAGCCGGGCATCGAGGTCCTGAAAGCCATCGTGGAGGCGCGGGTCAACCCGGCGCTCTTCGCGCAGGAATCCACCCTGCTCCGCTTCATTGCCAAGACCGGCGGTGTCATCCGCGACCTTTTCGCCATGCTCAACGATGCCGCCACCGCCACGCTCTACGCCCAGAAGGCCGCCATAGGCGATGAGCACTTCAGTTTCGCCTACAACCAGCTCAAGCGGGAGTACAGCAATACCATTGCGGATTATACCGACGACAAGGGAACCATACGCTACAGGGCGCAGGAGTTTTATGACGCGATGTCGGCGCTGATCAACGGAACGGACAAGAAGCCGCATAACTCGGAGATCATGATGCTGCTCCGCCAGAACCTGTGCGTGCTGAGCTACAACGGCGAGGGCTGGTGCGACGTGCATCCTGTGATGAGGGATGTACTTGCGGAAAAAGGCTATCACACTGAAACCTCCCAAGCAACGTGAATTCCGACCTGGACAGCAACTTCCAGTTTTCCTACCAGCGGCTCCTCTACTTCCTGAGCCGGCCGGACGAGCAGGGCTATATGTTCTGCCAGGCAGACGACCAGAGGTTCATCCAGCGTATCAACCAGAGCCTGGCCGAGGATATGGCGGCCCTGGGGAAAACGGCCCGCGTCATCCATCTGCTTGCGGCCGGGGAGCTGTCCCTGTTCCAGCAGCTCGAGCGCGCTGCCGGCAGCGGGGACGCCCTGATCGCCGCGAATTTCTTCGAGGTCGTCAACGATCCCGAAACGGGCAGCGGGAACCTGACCCGGCTCAACTTTGCGCGGGAAGCGCTCTGGCAGCTGGGCAAGCCCATCCTGTTCTGGACGGACGCCGGCAGCATGCACGCGATCGCGAATCATGCCCCCGATCTGTATTCCCAGCGGCGGCACACCACGGTTCACTTCAAAGGCTCGTTCGCGATCGGGGTGTCCAGGAGGCTGACGCGCGAGGGTTGGGAGCAGTTCCTCTCCTCGGAGGAGTTCGCGCAGATCGAGACCGCTATCGAGCTGCGCGAGAAGCGGCTGCAGGGAGCGCTGGGAAGCGCATACCCGCGCCGCCGCCTGTTCTCCGAGATCGCCCTGCCGCTTGCGGCAGACTACGCAAGGCTCGGGCTGAGGGACGAAGCGGGCCGGATACTGGAAGCGTTCCAGGACTGTACCGAGGCGCTGGACGAGGTGGAGGATCTGGTCGCGCTGGCGGCCGTACAATACGCGCTCCATGGCTGCGCACCGGCCCTACATAGCCTGCAGCGCGCCAGCGACCGGATCGGCAGGCAGCGTGCGGAGAGCGGGGACGCCGGCTATCCCGTGCAGTGGTACGATATCCTTATCGCCAAGACCCGTCTTCGTGTCGAATGCGGCATGGCCCAGGCCGTGCTGCCCGAGCTGGATGAAGCGATTTCCCGCTTACGCGGCAAGGCGGAACCGGAATGGACGCGGCGCCAGCTGGCCGTGATGCTCAGCCTGAAGGCGGACCTGCTCTTCGAGCGCGGGCAATATCCCGGGGCCGAGCGGCTCTACGCGGAGAGCCTCGGGATCTCGGAGCAGCTCAGCAAGGACAACCCCCAATCGGAACAGCGCCGCCGCGACCTGAGCGTCTCGCTGGACCGGATCGCATATATCTGCGAGGCACAGGGCCGGCTCGCGGAAGCTAAACGCTATTACGAACAGAGCCTCCGCATCATCGAAGAGCTCAGCAGATCCGGGCCCGGAGCGGGGGCGCTGCAGCGCGACCTGAGCGTTTCGCTCGGCAATATGGGTAATATCTACCGGGAGCTCGGGCAGCCGGAGCAAGCGGCCGGGTATTACGAGCGAAGCCTGCGCATTATCGAGCGGCTCCGCAAGGCGAATCCCAATTCCGGGCAGCTGCAGCGGGATCTGGGCACCCTGCTCGAGAAGATCGGCTCATCGCTCCGGGCTGCCGGCAAGCTTGCCGATGCGAAACGCTATCTCGGGGAAAGCCTCAGGATACGCGAAGCGCTCTGCCTCGATAACCCGGGCTCCGAGGAATCCGAGCGGGACCTGAGCGTTTCGCTGGATTATCTCGGCGACGCCTGCCGCGAATCGGGCGAGACGGAGCTGGCGATGCGGTACTACGAGCGGAGCCTGGAAATAGCGGAGCGGCTTAGCCGGGCCCATCCTCATTCGGAGCAGCAGCAGCGCGATCTCGGCGTTTCGCTCTATAAGCTTGCCGAGATCCGCAGGCTGGAAGGAAAGGTGCCGGAAGCCCTCGGGTATTACCGGAAGGGCCTGCACATCGTAGCCTCGCTTGCCGCTGCCAATCCGCTGTCGAAGAACCTCAGGGACGATCTTGCGCGCTTCGAAGCCGCCATTGAGGAGCTGCAGGGGCTTCCGTAAATCGGCTGCGCCTTCATCAACCCTCCGGGCTGTTCTTGAGCATCATGAGCAGCGCGTAGGCATTGCCGGTGACCACGTCGAGGTCGGGCAGGGCAGAGGTGACTTCCATCATGCGGTCGGCGCTGCGGCCGATCGAAACCTGCTGCATGACGAAGACGTTAGGTTCTTGCTCGACGAAGACGTAATACTTGTTCTGCCACCGCACTACGGCATCTTCCGGCAGCACCTGCGCCGTGCCGGCATCCTGCCGGATTTCCGCGCTCATGAATAAGCCGGGTATCAGTCCGCCGTACGGTCGATCGAAATGACAATGAACCTCCACCGCCCGCGCATCGTTCAGGCTCGGGCTGATCAGCTGAATCTCGGCTTCCATCCGCTTGTCCGGGGCCGCGTTCGTATAGCAGCTTACCTTCTGCCCGATCTGCAGGCTTTGCGCATCCTTCTCGAAAACATGCAGGCTTAAGTGAAGCCTGGATGGATCCGTAAGCTCGAAAAGCACGTCCGTAGGCGCGACATACTTTCCGGGGTTGACGTTCACCCGGCTGACGTATCCCGTGATGGGGGCATATATATTTACGCTCCGGCTGATCTTCTGCTCGCTGAGCTGTCCTGGATCGATACCGATCAGCAGCAGCTTCTCCTGCAGGGACCTGACCAGGACTTTTTGAGTCTCGTAGGCCATGCTCGCCTGCTGAAGGACCTTGGTGCTGTTCGACTGGGTTTTATTCAGCTCTTCCTGGCGTTCGAAATCTGCCCGGGCATAGCTCAGCCTGCTTTTTTCGGTAAGATAATCCTGCTGGAGCTGGATGAATTGCGCGTCCTCCAATACGGCGAGCACCTGTCCTTTCCGCACCTGCGCCCCGGGTATCAGGCGACTGGACTTCAGGTAGCCGCTCATTGGGAAGCTTACGGAATACAGGTTTTCCGGGGCTACGTCTATGCTGCCGTTTACCCGGAGCGTCGTGTGGATGTCCTGTGCGGACGGTCGTCCGGTCGTAATCCGGATCATGCGCCGCTGGGAATCGCTGAGCTGGACACGTGTGGAAAGAAGGGTGTCTGAAGCCGTGCCTGCCGCAATCGCCGGATGCTCCGTTTTTCCGCTGCCGCAGGCATATAGCAAGCTTATGCCGAACAGGCAGATAAGATAGTGTTTCATGAGTGGTTTACTTGAGATTGCTGCCGGTAATTCGTTCGATTTCAAATTCGGTTTCGTTGAGTCGCTGCACTTCGTCGAAATAGGAGCTGCGCAGGGCAAACGATTGGTTGATGAGCAGCGCCCACTGCAGGTAGTCGATCTCGCCCTTTTCGAGTCGCAGCCCGGCCTTGCCGATGATTGACGCTGCATTCGGGAGCAGCCGCAGCTCGTAGCTTTCCAGCAGGGAGAGCAGCTGTGTCCGCCGGATCAGGGCTGCTTCGAGCTCCGCCTGGAGCAGTCCCAGCATGGCTTCCCGCTCTTTTTCGGCCTGCTGCACCGCTATATCGGCGGCGCGGATGCGGGCTTGCTGCGCACCCCGGAAGACGGGGATGCTAAGTCCTGCGCCGAAGGAGCCGAACCGGCGGCTCCGGCCGAAATAAGCGTCCGTTCCCGGAGCGGTGGTTTGCCAGCCAATGATGGTGGTGGTCCCGTAGGAAAGATCTATAGTCGGCAGGAGCCGGCTCCGCTCCAGGCGCAGCTGTCTGCGGCTCAGCGCCGCTTCCATGTGCTGCAGGCTCAGCGCCGGAGCATTGGCAACGCTGCCTGGTGTCGTCGCCGGGTAGCGGATACCTGATCCGCCGGGGCTGAGCTCCTCCCCGCTATTCAGCAGGTATTGAAGCCGTCTGCGGTAAGCGGCCTCCTCGGCCCGGAGCTGCAGGAGCTGGGCCGCGATCTGGAGGCGCTGGTTTTCGGCGGTACTGCGCTCCAGCGCATCCACGTCGCCCTGCCGGAACCTCGCTTCGGTCTTGCGCAGGAATTCCAGGTAAATGCTGTCTGCAGCCACCAGGATACGCTCCTTTTCCCGCATCACGACCAGCCCGTAGTAGACGGTCTTGACTTCGGCTAGCAAGTCCGACATCCGGAGCTCCGCCTGTGCCTGGCTGCGCGCGGCCTGCGCCTGGTAGACCTGCCGCTGCCTTGCATAAATTACCGGAAACTCAAGGCTCTGCGAGACCGAGAGCCGATTGTCGTCAAACAGGCTGTTGAGCTTGCCGTAGTCGACGCCGATCCTCGTCTTGGGTATATCGGCGGCGGTGGCGGTAAGCGTCCGGTAATAGCGGCTGGACAGCCGTGCCGCGGCCAGCCCGGCGTTCTTCCGCTGCGCCATCGAGAGCGCCGAATCCAGGCTGATCTGGGCCTTCGCCGGGCCGGGCCCGGTAAACAGCAGCGCGGCCGCGGCCAGGGCAGCGGCCCGCTTCGGACGCCTGAAATTAAGAGCGCCTTTTTCAAGCAGGATGTAAAGCAGCGGGAGCACAAACAGCGTCAGCATCGTCGAGACGATCAGGCCGCCGATCACGACCGTGGCCAGCGGCTTCTGCACCTCGCCTCCGGCCCCGGTGCTTACCGCCATCGGGATAAAGCCTAGCGAAGGGACCAGCGCTGTCATCAGCACGGCACGGAGCTTGGATTTGGATGCGTGTGTGACGATCCGCGGAAGGTCTCTCCAGCCTTCCTTGCGGAGCCGGTTGAATTCGGCCACCAGCAGGATTCCATTAAGTACGGCAACGCCGAACAGCGCGATGAAGCCCACGCCGGCGGAGATGCTGAACGGCATGCCCCGCAACCGGAGCGCCAGTACCCCGCCGATGGCGGAAAGGGGGATGGCGGTGTAGATCAGCAGTCCCTGCTTCACCGAGCGGAACGCGAAATAGAGTAAAAGAAAGATCATCAGCAGCGCCACCGGCACCACGATGCTGAGCCGCTCCTTGGCGGCATTCATATTCTCGAAGGAGCCGCCGTAGACCAGCCTGTATCCCGGCGGCAGGTGTAGCCCTTCCGACACCTTTTGCTGCAGCTCCCGCACGATGGTCTGCACGTCGCGGCCGGCGACGTTGAAGCCGAGCACGATCCGCCGCTGGGTATTTTCCCGCTGGATCTGGTTGACGCCTTCCTCCTCCTCGATACGGGCCACCTGGGACAGCGGGATCTGCTGCCCGGCTCGTGTCGGTATCAGCAGGTCCTGGATATCGCCCAGGCTCCTCCGCGCTTCGCCGGCCAGCCGTACGGTGAGGTCGAATCGCCTTTCGCCTTCATAAACCTGCCCCGCGACCTGCCCTGCGAATGCCGTATTGATGACCCGGTTCACGTCCTGCACATTGAGTCCGAACGCTGCCATCGCCTCGCGGTTATACCGGACCACGACCTGCGGCATGCCGGTCACCGTTTCCTCGTAGATGTCGATCGCTCCTGGCACCGTCTGGACGATACGGTTGAGCTGATGGGCGAAGGACGCCAGGGAATCCAGGTTCTCGCCGAAGATCTTGCACACCACATCCTGCCGCGCCCCGGTCATCAGCTCGTTGAAGCGCATCTGCACGGGGAACTGGAAGCCGACTGCAATGCCCGGAATGACCGCCAGCTCCTGGGTCATCTTCTCCGAAAGCTCCTTGAAGCTTTTGGCCGAGGTCCACCGGGACTTGTCTTTCAGGATGACCATCATATCGCCGGCTTCGAGGGGCATCGGGTCAGTGGGTATCTCCGCGCTCCCGATCTTGGTCACCACCTTCTCGACTTCCGGAAACTTGCCGAGCAGGATCTTCGAAGCTTTCTGCGTGTAGTCGATGGTATTGCTCAGGTTGCTGCCGGTGAGCAGGCGGGTCTCCACCGCGAAATCGCCCTCCTCGATCTGCGGGATGAACTCGCCGCCCATGCCCAGCAGCAGGAACACTGCCAACGCAAACAGCCCCAGCGTGGTCGCAATGACGGTTCCGGGATACCGCAGCACGCGCAGCAACGCCGGCATATAGCGCCGCTGCAGGACGATCATCACCCGGTCTGCCAGCGTCGGCTTATGACCGAGCTTTTTGTTCAGGAACAGCGCGCTCATCATAGGCACATAGGTGACCGACATCAGGAAGGCTCCCAGGATGGCATAGGCGATCGTGTACGCCATCGGTTTGAACATCTTGCCTTCTATACCCTGGAGCGAGAGGATCGGCAGGTAGACGATGAGGATGATAATCTGGCTGAACACCGCCGAGTTGATCGTAAGACCGGTCGACTTGCCTACCTCGCCGTCCATCTCTTCCTGGGATACGCGGCTGAGGCCCGCGAAATGTCTCGAATGCGCCAGGCGGTGGAGAATGGCCTCCACGACGATGACCGATCCGTCCACGATCAGCCCGAAATCGATCGCGCCGAGGCTCATCAGGTTTCCGCCGATGCCGGTGAGGTTCATCAGGATGATGGCGAACAGCATGGCCAGCGGGATGACCGAGGATACGATAAGGCCCGCCCGCAGGTTGCCCAGGAAGAACACCAGCACGAAGACCACGATCAGCGCGCCCTCCATCAGGTTACGCTCCACGGTCCTGATGGCGTTGGAGACCATCTAGGTCCGGTCCAGGGT
>JASLDA010000528.1 GCA_030151745.1 Chitinophagaceae bacterium
CCCCTGCTGGTGCAGGAATGGCGGGGAGATTTGTGAATTTATGAATAGACGGATAGGCGAATGACGGAGCCCATCCGACACCGTTTCAACCGCGAAACAGCCCCTTACTTGTATATGCTAAGGTTTCCGCTCCACTGCAAACTGCCTGCTGCAAACGCTGTAAGCTACGGGCCTCCGCTGCGTGAAACTGTATATGCTGACAGTCTCCCCAACGCCGATCCGACCAATCAACTATTCAACTCTGCCCACGCCTGACGCTTATCCCCGAAAACGCAACGTCCATTGCCATTTTCCGACAGTTGATAAATGACTGTTGCCCCATTATGGTGAGCATAAATAGATTGCCGGACTCTTTGATGGAAAATAATTTTCAAAATCATCATAATGTATTGCCTATGGAGTAATAAAGATTAACAGGGAAGGAACAAACGCAAGTTGATTAAAAATATGCGATTAACAGACTAAAAACACCGATGCTTATGAAAAAAGCACTATCTCTCGTTCTTTTATTGCCGTTGTGCCTGAACAGCGCTTCGGCGCAGGTGAAAATAATCTCGACCCCGACTACAGCAGCAAGTCCTGTAAATACGATCGGCTTACCGCCCAGCAACACCAATATCGTGATTGGCAATACGGGGTATACGGGAAGCGCAAGCGCAAACAATACGGTCATTGGCAGCTCATCTGCGGCGACGGGCTTCACGGGCTCGGAATGCGTGATACTGGGCACGGGCGCCGGCTCGAATCCCTCGAATTCCGGCGGGGCCAATACCTTTCTCGGATCGGGTACGGGCAACCAGAACACATCCGGGTACGGAAATACCTTTCTTGGCAGGAGGGCCGGCATTACTAATAACCAAGGAAACTATAATATCGCGATCGGCACCGGCGCGGATTTTTCGTCCGGCAGCCTGACCAATGCCACGGCCATCGGCAGCAATGCGCTTGCCAGCCTGTCCAACTCGATGATATTGGGAGGCACCTACAACAGCTCCTATGATGTCAAGGTCGGCATCGGCACCGATGCCCCCATAGCCCATCTTCACCTTTTGAACAAAGGGCAGGAAGATGTCATTTTCAGCACGATCGACCCAACGAACTTATCATCTTCAAAGCTTCGTCTTCAGACACTCAACGCTGCAACGGGCAGCGTTTATAATACACTGGCCGTTACCATGAATGGGAGAAGTCCGAGCCTTCCAGCGCTTCTGCCTGCAATTCCGGGCGCGGCACCGGCTGTGGCCAGCGCCGGCATGGGTATGATCACTACAGAAGGAGCTACTCCTATTACGATCGGCGTAAACGGCTTTAGCAATGCCACGGCCAACGTGCATTTCATAACCGGCATATACAACGCCCCTTCTTTCAAACCCTGGGAATGCATGCGGATCAACGGCAGCAACGGCTTCGTCGGCATCCACACGCGCACGGCCATGACCGGCGGCGGTTCCGGCGATCCCCAGGCCCTGTTTCATGTGAACCTTACCCAACCCGCAAACCCGGGCCTGAATCCGGCCGTCAACGGCATCCGCTTTGAAGGCCTGCCCTCGATACCGCATCCCGATGTCATTGTCATCGACCCGGACGGGAACCTCGCCCGGCAGCCGATTGCTTCCATCGGAGCCAGTCCGCTGAACTGGCTGACTGTCGGCAACACCACCACAGGCTCCGAGTTCATAGGCACCCTGACGAACGACGACTTCCGGATATACACAAATAACCAATTGCGCGCCCGGATCACCTCGACCGGAGCCGGCTCTTCGACAATGAGCGATTTCGACTTCGGGGCGAACTCGTTCATCGCCGCCAACAACTCCGCCGGATTCGGAACCGGCAATAACGTGCGGAATGTTACGAACTCGATGGCGGTCGGGATGGACAATAGACTGTACTTCGCCGATCACTCCGCTATCGTCGGCCAACGGGATAGCCTGCAGAACTCGTCGAGGTCGTCGATGATTGTAGGCGAGGACAACCAGATGACCGATTGTGTCGGGGCCGCCGAAGTGGGCTCGAGGAATACCATGACGCGGTCTTCGGAAAGCATCATCGGGGGTGCCAATAATACTGCGATCAACTCGCCTCAAACGATTGCGGAGGGGAATCGTCATGTTCTGACCGATGCCCATCAATGTCTGGCCGCAGGTGTAAACAATACCATTAGTGTGTCAGTCGGCGGCAATGCCCTGGGCTCATCCAACCTCATCATCAGCAGCAACAATACGCTGGTTGCAGGTACGTCGAACAACTCGTCGGGTGCAGACGGAAGCGGCGTACTCGGCAGCTTGAACACGGTTGCAGCAAGCAAGGCCGCGTTTGCTCTCGGCTCGGGGAACCTCATTCAAAACAACACCGCAGGCAACAACAGCGACTGGAGCATGGCCGCCGGAGGCAACAACAGGATTCTGGGCTCGACCGGTGCGCTTGCAGGCGGCGCGAGCAATACCATCCAGGATGCCACCGGCCCCGGCTGTATCGCGATCGGTGCCGGGAATATCATGACGAATAGTAACGAAAGTGTGGCGGCCGGCGAAGGGAACACGATCAATAGCGGTCACGGCGTATTCGTTGCCGGCGGCCACAACAGCTCCGACGGGTACTACAATGTAGCGATAGGTCACCGGGTCGTCGCTTCCCCTACCCCTTTTTCTACGTCGCCGACACCGCCAACCAAGGAGGCGATTATGGTCATCGGCGATCAGATCAACAATACACTGAGCCGTTCGCTCGCCGTTGGCTTTAACGCCAACCGGACGATGACTGTAACGGAGCGGGGTGTCTCCATTCAGGTTAATCCTTCACTTTCCACGACCTACGCACCGAGCCACAATCTGGA
>JASLDA010000051.1 GCA_030151745.1 Chitinophagaceae bacterium
CCTGACGGTCGAGCTGGAGCGCACGACCAATAAAGATATCGCACACCAGTTCCGGTTCGGGGCAACGGTCGCGCTGTTCTCGAATCACCAGCCCGACAGCGACCGCATCGAGGGACTTATCTCCTACCAGGGCGGGGACCGCATGAAGATCACGCTCCGCACGGACGAGCTGCCCGACTGGGCCTCGAACGGCAAGCTGGGCGTGGACCTTATGTTCGACGAGGCGAGCTATGGCGAAATGTACGATGCGCTGAAGGCGGCGGACCTGCTGCAGCAAAAAGCGACGGAGGGACGGCTGGTGCGTGTCCTGACGGGAGCCGCGGAACCGGGCTTCAATCGCCCGGAACCCATTGCGACGCCGGGGCTGAATGAATCGCAGAACGCCGCGGTGCGGAAGATCCTGGCGGCGGACGAGCTCGCGATCGTGCACGGCCCTCCGGGAACGGGCAAGACCACGACGCTGGTGCAGGCCATCAAAGCCCTGCATGCGCGTGACGGCAGGCAGCTGCTGGTCGTCGCTCCCAGCAATACTGCCGTGGATCTGCTCACGGAACGGCTGCACGACGCCGGCCTGAATGTGCTCCGCGTGGGCAACCCGGTGCGGGTTTCAGAGCACCTGTCTGCGCTGACGCTGGACGGGAAAATGGCTCTGCACCCGGCGATGAAGGATGTGAAGCGCCTGAAGAAGCAGGCGAACGAGTTCCGGACGATGGCGCATAAGTACAAGCGAAACTTCGGCCGGGCGGAGCGGGAGCAGCGCAAAGCGTTGTTCGATGAAGCGCACCGCATCATGAAAGATGTCGAGAGCACGGAGCAGTACATCAGCCGCGATCTGTTCGATAAGGCGGACGTCATCGCCGCGACGCTGATAGGCGCAAACCATTACAGCGTGCGGCATCTGCGATACGATACGGTGGTCATCGATGAAGCGGGACAGGCCCTGGAGCCGGCCTGCTGGGTGCCGATCCTCAAAGGCAGGCGCCTCATCCTTGCGGGAGATCACCTGCAATTGCCGCCGACCATCAAGTCCGATGAAGCCGCGCGTGCCGGTCTGGGCACGACCCTGCTGGAAAAATGCGTCGAGCATCATCCGGAAGCAGTGGTGATGCTGGAAGAGCAGTATCGGATGAACGAGCTGATCATGGGCTACTCGTCGGAGAGCTTCTACGACAATAACCTGAAGGCCGCGCCCGGGGTGGCTTCGCAGCGGCTGATGCCGGAAGAGGAGCCGCTGAGCTTCATAGATACGGCAGGCTGCGGGTTCGAAGAGAAGATCGAAGGGACCAGTATCAGCAATCCCGAAGAAGCGGTGTTTGCCCTGAAGCAGCTGACGGCGTTGACGGAGCGGATTCTCGCGGCGGAGCCGGCGGCATACCCGTCCATCGGCGTCATCTCTCCGTATCGCAAACAAGTGCAGCTATTGGCTGAATTGCTGGAATCCAGCCCGGAGCTGAAAGCATATCCCGGCAGTCTCGCCGTAAATACGATCGATTCCTTCCAGGGCCAGGAGCGCGATGCGATCTTTATCAGCATGGCGCGCAGCAATACCGAAGGCAGCATCGGCTTTCTCGCGGACATCCGCCGCATGAACGTGGCGATGACCCGGGCCCGCAGGAAGCTGGTCGTCATCGGCGACGGCGCAACGCTGGCGGAGCATCCGTTCTATGCCGGCTTCAGCGCTTACGCGGAAGCTCACGATGCCTGGCACAGCGCCTGGGAATTCATGGATCTATAGGCAGCACCAGCTCCGCGAAGAGCTTGTCCAGCGCCAGCTCCGGGGCGGGGCAGAAGCCGGGGTGCACGCGGCTGGTCTGCACGACCGTACTGCGTACCGCCGTCAACCAGCGGAAGCGCGAGGGAGCGTCCATCAGCCCGATCGGGCCGGTGTCCCGGCCGCCTTCGCTGATGGCCCGCAGCGATTCGAGATTGCCTTTGACGGTGCCGATATCGAGCCCCGGGAACAGGCAAAGAATGCGGCCTTCGTCGAGATGGACCCGGGCCTTGAGAAAGCGTTTGTCGCGGCAATAGAGTATCACGCCGGCATTGACGAACTCCTCCCGCTCCATTCGCGGCACGATGCGGATCACCGCGTACTCATACAAGTGCTTTTCGGGCATCGATAGCGGCATTTACAAAGTTTGAGGAATGAGCCACGCGCTCCGTGAGAAACAGCGCATAGGCCTGTCGCTGCGCGTCCTTGCTTGGGAACGCCTCGTCGTCCACGATCCAGTCGTCGGGGATCAGCGCTACGATCTCCCGGATGCGCTCCGCCGTCAGCAAGGGTTTGCAGGCCGCATCCGCTTCCGCCAGCGCCGCGGCCTGAGGCAGCAGCACATGATCTTTCACCAATGCAAAGGGCTTCGCAGCGCGATCTTCCCAGCCCGGCCAGCTATTATGGAAATAGAATGAAGCACCATGATCGATCAGCCAGAGCTCATGCTTCCAGATCAGCATATTCGTGTTCCGGAAGGTCCGGTCGACGTTCATGATCAGGCAGTCGAGCCATACGATCTTCGACGCCAGCAGGGGATCGAGCTTCGTGACATTGGGATCATAGGTGATGGCCCCGGCCAGGTAATGCAGCGCGAGATTCAGGCCGGTCGAGGCTTTCAGCAGATCCTGGATCTCCTCGTCCGGTTCCGTGCGGCCAAAGGCCTCGTCCAGGGTGGCGAAGACCAGCTCGGGCACCTTCAATCCGAGCTGCCGTGCCAGCTCGGCGCCCAGCAGATCGGCGATCAACGCCCTGGTGCCTTGCCCGGCGCCGCGGAACTTGAGTACGTACATGAAGCCGTCGTCTGCATCGGCGATGGCGGGCAGGGAGCCGCCTTCGCGCAGGGGCGTCACATATCTCGTGACTTCGACGGAGCGGATTTCGGACATGGGGAGATATTGGTAGAATGTCGGAAGTAGAAAGTAGAAAGTAGAAAGTAGAAAGTCCGAAGTAGAAAGTAGAAGGTCGGAGTAGAAAGCGGAGCCTGTGCCGCCGGCGCTTCGGGAGTATCAGGATTGCATGGCCGTTTATATCGTCCTGGTTCTTAGGTGCAAGGTGATTGCGGCGTCCTTTTGGGGTAAAGTCCGGGATGCCAAGGCTAGGAGAGGCTTTCGCGTTGTGGAAGCGGGATCGTCTTCACTAGAATCCACCGATTCCTTTTCCTTTCATCGCCTCCTTCAGCGCTGCGTCCATAACCCGTTCGGCATATGGCCGGCTTACTTCGTTCAGGCGCTCGGTAGCGTGCTGGATGCGGTCCTTGTCGCGGGCCCCGATGGCTTCGCGCAGGGCTTCCATATGTGCGTGGGTGATACCGGCCTCTTCCTCCGTGAGCAGCTCTTTGTTTTTCGCGATGAACTTCATGGTAGTATCCAGCATCTGCTCGGCTTCCGTCACTGCTTCGACGAGGGCGCGGGTCTGCATATCCTCGCGGGCATGGGTCAGCGAATCCAGCAGCATGCGCTCCACTTCGGCATCCGTGAGGCCGTATTGAGGCTGCACGTCTATGCTCTGGGCCACACCGCTGCGCAGTTCCTTGGCGCTCACCTTCAGGATGCCGTCCGCGTCGATCATGAAGCTGATCTCGACTTTGGGTAGGCCAGCGGGCATCGCGGGGATCCCGGTCAGGTTGAAGGCGGCGAGCTTGCGGTTATCGTTCACCAGGTCGCGCTCGCCCTGGTACACGGAGATCGCCATCGCACCTTGCCCGTCCTTGTGCGTAGTGTACTGCCTGCCGGCCTTCGCGGGGATCTTGGAGTTTCGCGGAATAAGCACATCCATCAGTCCGCCCATGGTCTCGATGCCGAGCGACAGCGGGGTTACGTCCAGCAGCAGCATATCGGTATTCTTGCCGGCCAGGATATCCGCCTGTACCGCGGCGCCGAGCGCCACGACCTCGTCCGGGTTCAATGAGTCGGACAGCTCGCGGCCGAAGAATTCCTGCACGGCCTGCTTCACCAGCGGTACGCGTGTAGAGCCGCCGACCATCACGACCGCCTGGATATCCGCTGCCTTCAGCCTGGCGTCGTCCAGGGCCCTGCGGCAGCTGTCCAGCGTGCGCTCCACCAGCGGCCGGATCAGCGACTCGAACTTTTCGCGGCTCACCGTTACAGACTCTCCGGCGACGACCCCGCTGAATGTATCCGTGGATGAGAGCGCCTTCTTCGCCTCCTCTGCGAACAGGCGCAGCTCCTGGATGAATGAGGCATCATTGCGATCGGTCCGGATCTGCGTCGCGGCCCAGTCCGCCAGGGCCCGGTCGAAGTCGTCGCCGCCCAGATAGGTATCGCCATGTGTGCTCAGCACCTCGAAGATGCCGCCGGCAATGCGCAGGATGGAGATGTCGAAGGTGCCGCCGCCTAGATCGTATACGGCGATGATGCGTTCCTCGTCCTGCTTCATGCCGAGGCCGTAGGCCAGGGCCGCGGCCGTAGGCTCGTTCACGATGCGGAGCACATCCAGCCCGGCCAGGCGGCCTGCATCCCGGGTAGCCTGGCGCTGGGTGTCGTTGAAGTATGCCGGTACGGTGATCACGGCCTTGGTCACCGGCGTTTTCAGCAGGTGCTCGGCGCGGAGCTTCAGCTGGTGCAGGATCCGGGCGGAAAGCTCGATGGGAGAATAATACTTCTCCCCCACGGCGATCCTGACCAGGGAATCCGTATCGTCGTCGATGATCTTGTAGGCGAAACGGCTTGCGTCCTCACGCAGGTCCTTATAGCTCTTGCCCATCAGGCGCTTTACGGAGTAAATGGTGCGCTCGGGTTCGGCCACCAGGTGCTCGCGGGCTTCATTGCCGACGTGAACCTCCTCGTTCTTCCCGAAGTGCACGATGCTCGGCACCAGGGTCAATCCGTCGGTCTCACGCAGCGCGATCGGCCTGCGCTGGCCGTCCTCCTCGCGAACGATCGCGATAAGGGAGTTCGTCGTCCCGAGATCGATGCCTACGATCAGCTCCTCTTCCTGTATGGAGCCGGTCGCTATATTGATGGATACTTTAGCCATTGTCGGTTGAATAGTTGAATGGTTGAGAGGTTGAATAGAGGCACTTATACAACCCGTAGCTTGATTGGTTGAATGGTTGAGGAGTCGAATGGGTGGCTTACGCAGCTTGTGGCCTGATTGGCTGAATGCGTCGCCGATTCAATCGTTCAGCCGGCCAGCTTACTTCCTCCGGTGCTTCGTGCCCTTTACATCATTGCCCAGGACCTTCGCGAAGAGGTTCTTGGTCCGGCCTTCCACGCCCAAGCGGAGCTTCTTCATCGTGCTGTCCTCGGGGCGGGCGAAGAAGGTCGTCTTGTGGACGTGCTCCTTGTGGTTTGAGGGGATTTCCGAAAAATAGTAGTTGGAGATGCAGGCCCGCATTCCGCCGGGCCGGACCACCTTCGTTACGCTGTGCACCGATTCGGTATGCGTTTCCATCAGCACCAGGCGGTTGAATCTGGCATGTACTTCCCTGCGCAGCTTCATCGGCTTGTCCCAGAGCTCGAGGTTGCCACCGCCGGTTTCGGGCCAGTCGGGCGTTATATAGTACAGCAGGTTCAGTACGCGGTAGCGCTTGCCGTCGCCGTCGTGGGAATTGTCGAGGTGGGGCAGCAGGAAATCGCCTTCCAGCATCAGCGAAATGCCGGAGCCGTACAGCGATGCGTCCGGCTGCAGGCCTTCCTGGCCCGTGATCTCAGCGACCGCGGCGACGACCCCGGGCTCCTGGAATGCGAACAGGATCGCGCTCATCTCCGGTGCGTAATCTTCCAGCCTGATGCCCACGCGCTTGCGCTCCTTGATGCTTTCGCGCAGCATCAGGGTGGAAGGATCGGGCAGGGAATCGTAGATCCTTTTAGCAAGCTCCTCCGGTAGCAGCCCGTCAATGAAGCAATGGCGTACCGGCGCGGCGGTTTCCCAGAAGCTTTTCATCCGGGAGCTGTTCTCCCGCAGCCGGGCGGCAATCTGCGCCCCGAGTTCCTGCTGATTCATAGTATTCGCTGTGCCCGCAAAGGTACCGCTGCAGGCGCTGCCGGCGTGGATGGCGGGAGTTGATAAGTTGATATGTTGATAAGTTGAAACCTCAGGGCCCCGGAATGGAAAGATGACCGGATCGTCAGATATGTACTTCCGCTATTGGTGCCCGGGATGCCGGGCAGCGGTGCTCCGCTTAGCCAATCACGGCGTTAATCCGTATTTTCACTGATTGATTCTTGCCTCGATAATCTCCGCCCTTGCGCTTACGTTCCCTCGACATCAAAGGCTTTAAATCGTTTGCGGATAAAACCCAGGTCCTGCTCGATCACCCGATCACGGGCATCGTAGGCCCCAACGGCTGCGGCAAAAGCAATAT
>JASLDA010000087.1 GCA_030151745.1 Chitinophagaceae bacterium
CAATACCGGGCCCGGCGCGCGTTAACCCACGACCATCTTTATACCGGGCTATAAACGGCGTTACAGCTGATAATATCCTTTTATCGTCGGCACCGGCGCGAAGGCTGGTTCCGATTCACCCTGGTCCTTGAGCATCTGCCGCAGATCGTTCTCGATGGTCTGCGAGATAGCGGTCATCGGCGTATCCGTCGGCTTGTTCTCGAAGGGGTCCTGCAGGTGGATCGCCATCTTTTCGATGAGCATGAACAGCCCGGCGATCACCACTACTATGGGCACTTCCATGAAGCTGAAGTACTCGATCAGCGCGAAGGGCAGCATCAGGATGAAGAAATTCATCGCCAGATGGATGTACAGGCTGTAGGTGACGGGGAAGACCGTGTTCTTGATCCGCTCGCACTTCCCCATCGAATCGCAGAGCTTCGACAAGGTGCGGTCCAGCTCCACCTGCTGGTACTGGTTGATCCAGCCCCGCTCCAGCGCATAGGCCAGGTCCCGGCCATGCAGCTCCAGAATGGCTGCCGGCGGGTTGGAATAATGGGTAATCGTGTTCAGGTCCCGGCGGCTCATAAACCGCTCCAGGCCCCCGGTGGCCTCCTCGCCGCGCAGCCGCTGGGACAGCGCGTAGTTCCAGGCCATTTGCCGGCGGATGAAACGCTCGCGGAACTTCTGGACCTCCTCCTGCTCGTACTCGGACTTGACAAAGGACAGGATCTCCCTGGCCAGGCTGCGGCCGTCGTTTACGATCGCGCCCCAGATCGTCCGGGCTTCCCACCAGCGGTCGTAAGCCTGGTTGGAGCGAAAGGCCAGCAACAGGGATATCACGGTCCCCAGCACCATCGGCACGCTCAGGGGTATGGAGATCCGGGTAAAGTGAAAGCTCCGGTACAGGATCGCGATCGTAATGCTGTAGGCCAGCACGGCGAGAATCTCCCACTTTATCTTCCCGAATACGTATTTCAGGGGTATGTTCTTCTTCAGCAGCATAGTCGTTCTCAGCTAAATGATATGGTCGTAACTAACTTGGCGGGCTTACCGGCCGGCAAGCAGCAGGTCGCCGACGGTGGCGAACTGCTCCCGGGAGCTCGGGGCGGCAGGCTCCAGCCGGATGATATTGGCACGACAGCGCAGCAGCAGCGGCGCCAGCGGGACACTATCCTCGAAAGGCAGCTGCTCCTGGTATCCTTCCCGGAAATAGACGAGATCGGCCTTCAGCCCGGAAATCAGATTTTCCAGGAAGCCGGCCGTCGAGCCGTAGCGGATCAGCGGGGCGATCGCCGTCAGGCGGCTGTCGTAGCGGTTGGCAAGCACCTCGCAGGCATCCAGAAAAAGCTTCGGAACCGGGAAACGCTCGTCCATGCGGCGCAGCCGGAACAGCAGGTCTCCGATCCCGGAAGGGATATCCACCAGGTGAAGCATCGTAATCCGCACGACATCGTGACGGTGGTACTGCATCACCTCGTGCACGGGCTGCAGGGAGCCGATGCTGAAATCCGTAGGAAGAACGATATGCACCATGATCTGTCGGTTTTGCCTTACAGAACAAAAGTGCGGCGCCCGGATTAGGATGGATTTAGAGCCGGATAAGAACCCGATAAAATGTTGGTAAGAATCCGGTAAGAGCCTGGTGTTATCTCTTTGCAGCTACGCCACCGGCTTTCCGCTGAGCGGCAGCACGATCTGGATTTCGGTGCCCTGCCCTTCCTCGGAGTTCACGATCAGCTCGCCCTTGTGCATCCGGACGATATTCCGGGTCAGCGGCAGCCCGATCCCGTATCCCTTGTAGCGGTCCGTATTCCTCGCACGGAAAAACGGGTCGAAAATATATTTCAGCTCGTCGGCCGGGATGCCGATCCCGCGGTCCTTGACCACGATGATCGCCTTATCGTTCGTGGCGGCGAGCGCCAGCAGCACGGGCTGGTTCGAGCTGTATTTGGAAGCGTTCAACACGATATTGGTCAGTGCCAGCTCCAGCAGGGTCTGGTTGCCGTAAACCACCGCGCGGTCCGCATCCTCCGGCGCCAGGCTGGAATTGATGAGCACCTGGCTGTCTGGAATGATATCGGCCGTCATCATGCGGGCCTTCTGCAGCAGCTCGTCGATGCGTACCTGAGTCATTTCCTGGGCCTTGCCCGTAAGGCCGGTCTGGGCCAATTGCAGCAGGCTGCGCGTAATGCCGCTCAGGCGCTCGGCAGCTCCTTGCATGGTCATGATCGAGCTTACATACTGCTGTGCATCGCGGGGGCGGGCCAGCGCAAACTCGGCCTCCCCGATGATGGCGGTGAGCGGAGTGTTGAACTCATGCGAGGCATGGCTGACGAAATTGTTCTGGCTCTCGAAAGCCGTCTCCAGGCGATCGAGCATATTGTTGAACGTCTCCGTGAGCTCCGCGATCTCGTCGGTGCCGGGCACAGGCTCCAGGCGCAGATGCAGGTTGCTGGCCCCCAGCTTGCGGACCCTGCCGGTGATATTTCGGATCGGCCGCAGGATGCTCTTGGAGAAGAGGAGCCCCACGGTGAAAGCCAGCACGGCCGCCGCGATAAAGGAGATGATAAGCGCCCGGCGCAGGTAATCCAGGTAGCCGGTACCGAGCGTATTGTGCGCCGTCACCTGGACCAGGTAGGATTTACCCGCGCTTTTATGCAGGAGTATATAGCAGAAGACATCGTCCCGCCTCCAGGTGCTGTGTCCTTCGGATACGGCCTGT
>JASLDA010000123.1 GCA_030151745.1 Chitinophagaceae bacterium
AATGATAGGCCCCGTCAACGGAAAAAATCCTGATCTCCACCGGGCAGACGCTGTCCGATGTCGCATACTCGCCGATCAGCTGCGGGTATTTCAGCTTCCCGTCCGGATTCGCAGCACCGGCGATATGCGCCGATGAATCCCTGCGATCGGTCCCCGTATCCGTTCTCGTATTGCATGACGCGATGACAAGGACAAGAAGAGCCGTAAAGCTTGCTGTTGCCAGCGTCCGATTTATCGATAACATTCCCGGGTCTTTATGATTTTCGATTGTCTTGATTTTCAGCCGCCGCATCAGGCGGATATGCTTCCTTTGCCGTTTCGGCCCGTAAAAATTACTGCCTGAGCGCCGCCGGGCAATAATTCCCCGCGCAGGCTCACACGATTAATACTTCACTACCTTTCTTACCGCCTGGCCGTTCTCCGTCCGGATATAGAGCTGGTAGAGCCCTGGAGCCAAAGCCTCCAAAGAAAGCACGGCCTGCTCCCCGTCATCAAAGCTGAAGCTGCGGACGGTTTTTCCATCAACCGACAGAAGCTTTACCTGCTTCATGCCTGCGGTCCGCTCCAGGCCGCGAACCTGGAGGTAGTCCCGAGCCGGGTTAGGGTATACCCGGACTTCGCCTAGCTCCGCCAGGCTGCCTGCCACTTCCAGGTTGTTGCCCTGTCTGCCTTCAAACTTCTTGCTGTTTTCTTCGAAGATGATGTTGTTGACCGTCTTGTTCGAAGCGGAAATGGTAACGGTTAGCTGGGGATTGCTCTTGCCCAGGGCATCGCCGAAGATCCTGTATGTGCCGAATGCCAGGCCAGGGAAGCTGAACTTACCTGCAGCATCGCTGTATGCATAGGCTACCGGCGAGCCGCCCTGCGTCGTGAGCAGCAGGATACGGCTGCTCAGCGGGTCTCCCACAGCCGCGCTCTTATTGGCCCCCAGCAATACGCTGCCGCCGATAAAACCGGCTCCGCCCGGATTGGTGCCTGCGGCAAGATCGATGTCGCGGAGCTGAATCGGGCCAAAGCTCGACGAATCGAGTGAGGCTGCCGACGGCCAGTTCAACAGCGGCGTGACGTAGCCGAAGTATGTGGGAAGAAACGCCGGGTAGCTTGCGTGGCTGGATAGCAGCGCCGCTTTCACCAACAGCTTGCCGGATGGTATGGTAGTGGAAGAATATACCTTGCAAAACGCACCGGTGGAGGTCGTCAGCACGGAATCTATGGCGGTGAGGGTCGTATCCATGAGAGCGGGGTCGTACTTCTTCTGGATGATCCAGACCTTGGCATTGCCGGTACTTGGCGTGTTCATCCCCGTGAACACGGTACCGCAAAGCGCCCTTGTCGTAGGCATCATTCCCGGCCCGGGAGCAAAGAGATTCTCCGTTAAGCTCGTGCCCTGGTACATCCGGCTCCCGGTGCCGCCCCCGCCGCCGGGAATGGTCACCGATACGGTCAGCATGGTTCCGGATGCCAGGGAAGCAGGCAGGGCGATGCTGTAATATCCCGTTGCATTGCTCGTGGCGGTCAACGTCGAGCTGCCCGTATTGACGGTGATGGCAGCTCCGGAGGCTGCCGAGCCGTTTGCACAGTTGATGACCATGCCGTCCATCGTCGCTGCATCGGCTTCGGCAAGGAAAAAGCAGAGTCCCAAGGCAAGAAGCGAAAGTTGTTTCATAGACCTGTCTTTTTTGTTAGGAGAGGGTGATATGCCTGAAGAGACGATAAAGATGTCTACTTCGTTCGCAGCAACCGGCCTGTTCCTATTATGCGGTAGCTTTATCTGATTCTGCGGTGCTGCAGGCGCGCAAGCTCCGGTTCGCGGCACTCGGGAAGTGATTTCCGGAAAACGTTCAATCAGAAAAACCTACCGCTCGGTAAATCGGACGTCCCCTCTCAGCGGCTGAATGTTTAATTCCTTACTTTAAACGACGCATGAATACCACCTTAAAGGCCATTATCGTAGATGATGACGAAACAGGGAGGGAAAACTTGCAGAACCTGGTTTCCCAATACTGTAGCCATATCGACATAATGGGCAGCGCAGCGTCCGTCCGGGAGGCAAGGGTATTGCTGAAGAAGCATCGTCCCGATGTCATCTTCCTGGACATCAGGATGCCGGAGGAGGACGGATTTGCCCTGCTCGACTATTTGTCGGCGGAGGCTTTGACTCCCAGCGTCGTCTTCGTCACCGCCTACGACCAGTATTCCATTAAGGCCATCCGCTACCGTGCGTTCGACTATCTGCTGAAGCCTATCGACATCGATGAGCTTCAGGAATGCGAGAAACGGCTCCTGGCCGCACCTCCGCCGGCACCGCAGCCCGCGGCCACCGCAGAGCACAAGATAACCGTCGGCCATTCCCGGGGAACCCGCGTCATCGATTTCAGCGACATCGTTTATCTGCAGGCAGACAAGAACTACACCGTCTTTCACCTGAGAAACGGACCGGGCAATACAGAGCGTTTCGTGGTCAGCAAAACGCTGTCGGACTTCGAGGCGGCGATCCCCGCCGACACCTTCTTCCGGGTTCACAAATCATACATCGTCAACGTAGTGCATGTCAGGGAGCACCGCAACATGGACGGCGGGTACATCGTCATGAGCAACGGCGACAAAGTGGAAGTATCGCGCCGCAGGAGCACGTTTTTCCGGCAGTTTCTATATGAGAATTTCAGCAAGTCGGCATTGCGCTGAATATGTCGTTCTAAGCCTGGTCCTGCTGGCCCTTCAAACCGCGGGCGCCATTGCTCAAACCATACCGTACAAGCAGTACACCGACAAGGACGGGATTGCCAATTCGCTCATATTCCGCCTGTGCCAGGACGAACAAGGGTATATCTGGATCACCACCAACTACGGCCTGAATCGCTTTGACGGAAGCAAGCTGGTCACCTATGACGTCGCGCATGAACGCAACACGATGCTTGCCATCTGCAGCGACAGGAAAGGCCGTATTTGGACCGCCGGCGTTTACCAGGGTCTGTTCTGCATTGAGAACGACTCGCTGGTGCCCTTCGCTCCCCGGTCGGGCAGGATACCCGAGGGGCTGGTCCAATTGGCCGCAGATGCGCAGGACAGGATTTGGATGCTCGACAAATACCATCGCGCCGGGTATCTCAAAGACAGCATTTACCGTCCTTTCAGGCTCGGGGGCTTCCCCGAGCAGCCGGAGATCTATCAGGTATTCATTACTGCCGGCAAACGAACATTGCTGGCCACAAGCTCGGGATTGGTAGAAGTCGATAAGAACGGTAAAACGCAGCGGGCGTTCGCAGGAAGGTTGACGGAAGTGCCGCTGTATTCCATTGCCGAAGACCGTGATGGACATCTTTTCGCCGGCGCCGAGGGCCGGATCTACATACTGAAGGACGGGCTGCTGGATTCGGTAAATACCAGGAAGCATGAGCCCGTCCTCAATATGCGCAGCAGCCGGCCGGGCTCGGTCTGGTACACCACACCGCGGGCCGGCCTGTTTCTCTCCTCCGACCGCGCGGACAAGGATTACGCCAGGTACCTGGCTCTCGACCGGGTATTCATCAACGACCTGTATACGACCCGGGACGGCATCCTGCTCCTCGGAACGTATGGCAAAGGACTCTACGTCATAAACAGGCATAACCTGATCAGCTACGATATTTCCGCGGGCCTGCCAAGCAACATGATCTCATGTCTTGCCCAGGACAGCGCGGGTACCGTTTATATCGGCGGGTTCAACAATATCGCGACCTACAGCAAGGGCCGCTTCTCCACGCTGAGCGATATAAAGATCCGCAGCGACGAAGACTTTAAGTCGCTCCTCCTATACAACGGCGACCTGTGGGTGGCCACACCCTACCATATCTTTCGCTACAACCTTAAGAGCCGCCGCCTGGAGCGGCATTTTCCCGGCGGCACCCGGCTTATACGTTCCGGCGACGGGCATATCATTTCCTGCGCCTACAGCTATATCGAGCAATTCTCGCCTTCGTCCGACATAAGCCTTCAGAGGGATACGATCTTCAGGTGGCTGAAAGGCTACCAAACGAACGATATCTGCAAGGACGCCTCGGGCGGCTATTGGTTTGCGACCAGCAACGGCCTGTTTCGCACGCAGGGAGACAGCGTTACGCAACTTACACGCGGCTACTGCACGAAAGCCACCGCATACGACGGCAAGGTCTGGGTTACCGGGGAGCACGGCCTGTTGTCCGCCGACAGGCAGAACGGCGTTAGATACTACCTGACCGAAACACATCAGCCGATACCCTCAAGCTATACCCTTGCCTTACTTGGAAACAGGTTCCTTATCGGGACCCTGCGCGGCTTATACCAGTACAGGAACGGAGCAGCCACGGGCGTTCGCATAGGCAATGTCCTCCCGGAATCCCAGATCAATGCGATACAGCCGAGCAGCCGGGATCAGCTATGGCTGGGTACCACTGCGGGGCTTTATCAATGGGACCTGAGCAGCGAGCGAAGCTCCTCCGAGCCTCCGAAGATCATTCTCCGGAATATCCAGAATGGGCAAACGAATGTGCCCCTTACGGAGGGCCGCTATGAAATCCCCTATCGTCATGAGACGATTTCGCTTAACTACGACCTGATAGACTTCAACATGCCCGATGCCGCCGTTTTCGAATACCGCATCCTCGGGATAGACAGCAACTGGAACATAACGGACAGCCGCACGATACATCTGACTTCACTCGGACACGGCAGTCACCGGATACAGTTGCGGGCACACTACAAAGGCTCGCAAACCACATCGGATACCATTACGGCTATGCTGGTAGTGGCCACCCCCATCTGGCTGAAAGGCTGGGCCATTCTTCTCGCAGCGTCGCTGTGCATTGCCCTGACAGGCGGCCTGCTATTCTGGTACAACATCAGGCTCCGGGAACGCGAGCGGCGAAAAACGCTGCGTTACGTGCGCTTGCTGCAATTGAAGCAGCAGGCAGCCAACACGCTGCTGAATTCGCATTTCATCTTTAATTCCCTCAATTCCATCCAGAACTTCATCAATAAGGCAGATCCTACTTCGGCCAACCGCTACCTGTCCAAGTTCGCGCGTCTTATCCGGAAGGCTATGGAAAACGCGACGGATCTGAATGTAAGCCTGGCCAGGGAGCTGGAGATGATAGAGCTCTACCTCTCGCTTGAAAGCATCAGGCTGAGTGGGAAGCTGGCTTACAGCATCGATGTCGGGGAAGGCATAGACAAGGATTCCATCATGGTTCCTTCCATGCTGATCCAGCCTCATCTGGAGAATGCTGTATGGCATGGGATCGGCTCCAAGACAGGCCAGGGGCAGATAAGCGTCGCTATCGCAAAGCGAGCCGGCGGCTTTCTGGAAATAACGATTGAAGACAACGGCGGCGGGATGAAAGAACCCAGGTCCGCCCGCAGTATCGAACATCGCCCGATGGGTATTAACCTGACCCGGCAGCGCATTGAAATCATAGAAAAGCTGACCGGGAAGAGGCCGGAGTTTAAAGTAGAGACCCTGCGGGACCGATATCAGAATAGCCTCGGCACCCGAGTCACCCTGCGTTTACCGATAAAAGAGCATCTCAGGAATCCAGCCCGGCGCGGGAACTGAAATCGTTCTTGTCCAGGATCGAAGCCGGCTTGCAGCCCGTTCGGAAACCGTTCAATAAAAGAGGCTGTCTCAAAATCAGAGACAGCCTCTTTAGCGTTCGCCGGATGCGTCTAATTCTTGATGAAGCGCAGGTTCCGGGTCCCTGTACCCATGCGGAGCTCAAGCATGTACATGCCGGCCGGCAGCGAGCCTGTGGCGATCACCGGGTCCGAACCGGATTTCACCTCGATGCGGGAGACGACGGCTCCGTTGACGTTCCGCATCACCAGCGTCTTGTCGCCGGGGACGCGTGCGAGACCGGCTATGCTGATCCGGTTGCCGGCCGGGTTGGGGAATACCTGCAAGGTTTCCAGCAAAGCCCCGGGGGCGACGCCCAGGCTGTTCAGGCGGCCTTCGAAGCTAGTGCTGCTTTCTTCGAACACCACGCCCGTTATCCCGGGCTGGCTGGCGCTCAGGCTCACCTGCAGCTGCGGGTTCGCACGACCTCCCGCGTCACCGAAAATGAAATAGTCGCCGTAGGGCAGGCTCGGGAAGCTGAAGTGGCCCTTTGCGTCGGAATATGTGAATGCGACCGGCTCTCCGGCAAGGCTCGTGACGATGATGATCCGGCTGGAGAGCGGATCACCGGCGCCGGCTGTTTTATTGGCGCCCAGCAGCACATCGCCGCTGATAAAGCCCGGGCCTCCAGGGTTGATGCCGCTTCGGAGGCTGATATCGGCAGTGTCATCGAAGCGGCCGCTGAAGGGGAACCAGGATGCGGGCCTGCCGCCGCTCCAGTTCAGCGAGCTGTCCAGGTAGGTCGGAAGGAATGACGCGTAGTCCGGGTCGCTGGGTTGAAGCGCCGCCTTGATGAATATGCGCCGCGCGACCCCGGCGGGACCCGATGCCGGCATGCCGCTCCCCCCGAAATAATAGCGGCCGATACCGGTTGTAGTCGTCGAATCGATCGCGAGCAGGGTCGTGATCATCGATGCCATGTCGTAGTATTCACAAATGGCCCAGACCTTGGCGTTGGCCGCCGCGCCGCTGCCTTGCTTGCGAACCACCCCGGAGACCCGGTTATTATTGGCCGGGCAAACTGTGTCGTTCTTTGTAATGTTCGCGCCGGTATATGCAAGCAGGGGACGATGCAGTGCGCCGC
>JASLDA010000135.1 GCA_030151745.1 Chitinophagaceae bacterium
CTCGCGCTCTCCGGCGGGCAACTGGCTGGAACCCATGCTGGTGGCGGCGGAACAGGGCAAGGTGACGCTGCGGGTCCTGGTCCGCAAGGAAATGACCAACCCCTACGGAAATATCCACGGCGGAATGATGAGCGCGCTGATCGACGAGACTATCGGCTGGGCGGTCGTTAGCCTGGACGCGCCGCAGCACTATACCTCGCTGAACCTGAACATCGACTTCCTGTATTCGATCCGGGAGGGAGAAACCCTGCGGGCTACGGGGCGCGTGCTGCGCGCGGGCAAGAAAATCGTGCATGCCGAATGCCTGGTGGAAGACCTGGAAGGCCGGCTGCTGGCGAAGGCTTCCAGCAACCTGGTTGTGACTTCGATGAAAATCCAGGCCGAACATCCGGCCAATAACTAATCACCAAGCGAATCTCTGTATGCTCAACGGGAAGAAAGTCGTCGTCGTGCTGCCTGCGTACCGGGCCGCCCTCACCCTGGAACGCACCTACCGCGAGATCCCCATGGACGTAGTGGACGAAGTAGTGCTCGTGGACGACAAGAGCCCGGACAATACGGTTGAGGTGGCGCGCTCCCTCGGCATCGAGCATATCGTGACCCATACCGTCAACCGCGGTTACGGCGGCAACCAGAAAAGCTGCTATGCCAAGGCGCTGGAGCTGGGGGCCGATATCGTGATCATGGTGCACCCGGACTACCAATATACGCCGAAGCTGATCCTGCCGATGTGCAGCATTATCGCGAACGGCGTGTACCCGGTGGTGTTCGGCTCCCGCATCCTGGGCAAGGGCGCGCTGAAAGGCGGCATGCCCATGTACAAATATGTCTTCAACCGCTGCCTTACGCTGTTCGAAAACATCCTCATCGGGCAGAAGCTCAGCGAGTATCATACGGGTTACCGCGCCTTCTCGGCGGATGTGATCCGGGCCCTGGACTTCACGTACTGCTCGGATGATTTCGTATTCGATAACGAGATGATCTCGCAGATCTTCATGGCCGGCTTCGAGATCGGGGAAGTGACCTGCCCCACGAAGTACTTCGACGAAGCGAGCAGCATCAATTTCCGCCGCAGCGCGAAATACGGCATGGGCGTGCTCCGCGTAAGCCTGACCCACCGCCTGCACAAGTGGGGCCTGATGAAGAGCAAGCTTTACCGGCCGGGGCAGCGGGGGTAGTTTTGCAATTTGCAATAGGCAATTTGCAATGGGCTTGCGCTAGGGGCGCTTCGAGGGATGAACGATCGGCTTGAGGTTGCTGCTTTTCGTTCGCAATGACAGCTTCGCTTTGCCGCCGATGACGGCTCTGCTTCGGTCGCAATGAAAAGCCGCGCATCCCCTTTGGGATCGATCCGCCAACCGGCAAATCTTCAATCTTAGATCTTAGATTTCCTCAGCCTTCGAAGCAGACCTGGGCGTAGGCTACCTTGCCGGGCATGGGCGGGTGCATTTTACGGATCGCTACCTTGATATGGCTGAGCTGGGGCCATTCGGCGCGGATGCGTTTCCAGATCTCGCGGACCAGCATTTCCAGCAGGGGCACGGTATCCCCATTCATGACGCTATGCACAATCTCGGAAAGCCGGGCATAGTCGATCAGGGGCCAGTCTTCGTCGATCGCAGCGGGGATACGCACGTCGACATCCACCTCGAAATCATTGCCGCGCTCCGCTTCTCCGGGGTACAAACCATGCGGACCGCGCATCCGGATATTGTGAAGTGATACGCTTAGCATAACGCAGAGTTTTATTGCCGGCCGGGATCGTCGGATCCTGAATGCGGCCGGCCGTTACAGGCGCAAGTTCGGTGATCTGCAAATCCTCCCGTCCTTAAATGTTGTGAAGAATCGTAACACGCTGGATAGTATCGATATGTTGAGATGTTTAATGTGTAATGTTTAATCCAGGCGCCGATTAACAGAGGGGTGGTCACTTGAAGCGGCTGTCGGCGGAATAGGGCAGCACCAGGGTCTCGAATTGCCTCGTCAGTAGCGGTTCGAGAGTTTCGAGGCTGTAGACATTGTACCAGCCATCCTTGCCGCCGGAGCTGTGGTTATGCCCGCTGGACGGACCCGTTTGGTTGGTGGTGGCTACGAAGAACGTTCCGTGCTGGTCGTCCACCGCGATGCCGTGCGGCTGCCAGAAGGAGCCCCAGATCGTCTTTACCACCTCCAGTGTATTGTAGTTGATCACGACCACGGCTCCCGTCGCCCCCGGCGTAGGCGATACGGCTTCCATGCAGGTGACGAACAGGTAAGGCTTCGTGGTCGAGATGGCCAGCTCCTGGGGCTTGGTAGGCACCGGGATGGCTTTTACTATCGTATCGCCGTGAGTGCTGAGCACGCGGACCTCGTTGGAAGCCTCGCAGCTCAGAAAATACCTGCGGTAGTCCGGGGTCATCAGGATCTCGTGGGGGTCGCGGGTCCCGGCCGTGGTGTTCGCCGGCGCCCCGTCGATGGAGATCACCTTGTAGTCGCCTGCGCTGAGGATGAACTTATACACCGTATTCCCGTACTGTCCCGTGACGAAAACCGTATCGAAGCCCGGCAGCGAAGCGATGCCGTGCAGGCTGCGGAAGCCCGTGGGGATGCTCTGCTCTATGGTCATCGTCGCCGCGTCGACGATCTGCAGCCTGCCCTGGATGAAGTCCGCTATCATGATCTTGCGGCTGTCGTCGGATACATGCAGCAGGTTCCACATGGTGCTGCCCCCTGCGCCGCCCGTACCCAGCTGCACGCTGCCGGTGACCTGGTCCGTGCGGGTGTCGATCCGCTGCATGTAGTCTCCGGCGAGGAAGGATACGTATGCATGCAGCCCGTCCGGGGAAACCCGCACGCAGTGCGGGCTTTCGATGGCATTGGTCATCCCGATGGGGATATTGCGCATGATCACGTGCCGCTGTGCGTCGATGACGCTGAGGATATCGCTGCCCTGTTCCGTCAGGTATATTTTTTGGCGCGTGTCGGGATTGTCGCCGAAGGGGATTTTGCCGTTCTTGTCGGGGGCGCCCCGGGCGATCCAGTTGCGGATGAGCAGGTATTCGTCGCGGCTCAGCGGGCTGCCGGAGCTTTGAGCGCCCGTGTAGGGCATGCCCGGGTAAGCCACAGCGCCGATGGAGGAGTCCGTATTGATATAGTGCAGGAGCGAGCTGTTGACCGTGTCGTACGGGATCACCACGGAGCCGTGGTTGGCGCCGTTCAGGAGCTGATCCCAGGTGTCCAGGCGGAGGTTGCCGGCATTGGCGGCGCCGGCCGCGTTATGGCAGCCGCCCCCCGTAGGGCCTGTGCTGCAGCGGGTGATCAGGATCCTGTTCACGTCC
>JASLDA010000184.1 GCA_030151745.1 Chitinophagaceae bacterium
CGTCCATCTGGCATGCCGCTTTAATAGCGCTCCAAATTTCGACGACGGGCAAATGGCGGAATTGTACTTTTTGGACAATGTTCAGCCCATCTTAAAAATCACCTTGTCGTTCCCGAACGAAACGACACTCTTGAAGAAGCGTACCGGTTTTTCACCGGTCAGCTTTTTAAACTGCCTGATAAAGTACGGTTGGTCGGTATAACCGCTCTGATAACATACATCCACTAGCCGTGTCTTGTTGCCATTAGTCACTTTGGAAACGACCGAGTTGCGGAACCTGACCAGCTTGCGGTATCGCGCCGGGCTGCATCCGATCTGTTCCTTGAAATGCCGGTAGAGGTGTTTATAATGCCCGCCGGTGATGTCGGCAATGTCCTGTATGGTATGATCCGCTCCTATATCGTTCAGCAGCTCCAGCGCCTGGAGCAGGATCGCTTCGTCGCTCACCGGAGCATACCGGTCAAGCAGGAAGTTCTCGATATGGTAAAGCTGCAGGTTGGAATCGTCCGTCGCAAATACCTGGCTGAACAGATCGGGTAAAAATTCATCCCAGGTCCCGAAGCTGAACAATTTTCCGCTCGAAGGCTTGGACCCCGAAAAGCTGGCAAAGCCCAGCGGTTTGAAATTGATGGCGATCTCGTCGACGAGCTGGCTGTATCTTAGATGTATACCGCTTGAAAACTGGTTGCAGGCAATGGCAAAATGATTGGGCAGATCCGAGCTCTTTATATAAACGCATTCCTGCCCGGCGCTCACCGATGCATTGCGGAATAATCCGACAGGCAGGTTCATAGAGGGATAAGCAGTGAACTCAACCCTGCCCGGGCCTTTCCTGAATATGTAGATGCTGTCTACATATCGCCTCAGCAGCCTGTCCTGCGGTTCCAGCACTTCTATCGTATAAGGCATCGCTTAAAGATATGATAAAGCGTAATTGGAGGCGAGGGCGAGGTTTTCAAGGTGTCACCTCCAGCGGAGGTGACACCTTGAAAACCTCGAAACAGCAACATGCCGCTACCGGAAGTCTTTCTCCACCTTGATGATGCTGAACAGCTGGATTACGTCGTCCAGGGAAAGCGAGCTAAGGGGAAAGCGATCCTGATCAGGGGAAAGGGGCCGGCAGGTAATGATACCCGCCGCCGCATCGTGATCGGTGATCTGACGGGTAATGATGCCCTCGGTTTTATGAACGATCACCCAGTACGGGTGCGTCCCGAAGGGTAGGCCGCCGGGCCAGAGACTCCGGTTCAGCAGCCGGCCGGTAACGATATCGTCCGGCTCAATGGACCGGTTGCTGCCGGGATTGTACATGCTTTCGTCATCTGTCGCAATCTGGAAGGACCGGTACAGGCCCTGGACCTGCTCGCGTACGATGACGCTGTAGGGTTTCAGCGCGCCGAGATACTCATTGTCGCCCCAGGACGTCAGATAACGCACCGCGCTTTTCTGATCCACAAGCAGGGTGTGCAGCCGGTACAGCCCGTCGCCTATGTCCTCCAGCAAATTGCCGCTCCGGATGATAAAGTCCTCGCCGACCATCTGCAGCGGCGCTTCCCAATCGCTATAAAGCGTAAACAACTCGGCTTCCGGAATGTCAAGTATCTCCGCCGCTCTTTTCCTGATCGCCGGCTCGAGGTATTCCTTCTCAAAATAGCGGTAAACCCATTGCCTGCTGATACCCATCTCCGCCGCAAATCCAGTCACTTTACTGGACTTATCCGGATCCTTCGGTTTATATCTGTCAACGGCCTCTTTCAGCTGGCGACCTTGATGCGGCATAAAGTGTCTGCTATTTTTGTTAATTCTGCGTTAACTGTAGTTTACTGTTTTTGATTTTTGTTTACTATTTTTAACTTTGTTCTGTTGGTGTATGTGATTTCGTTTATGATTTGTTCTGTTTTTGGATCGATCTGTTACATGCAGGTATTGATGCGCCAATTTCCTGGTGTTCACTTGTTGTAATGGCCGGTTCCGGGCCGTGGCGCTGGTTTTCTTCCTTGCAGCCGGCCGGAGTTTCCCGTTGCGACGGAACACTCCGGCGTCAAGAATGCATGCTCCGGCAACCGCTTTATCGCAGCGGCACCGGGGCGAATGTAAGCAATGGCATGGACAAGCTTCCGAACTCTCCTCGGCTGCAATGCCGTAAGCAGAAGGCTTCCGGCGGTGCCGACTCTTATAAACCGAGCCTTCATGAACAAGATACTGCTCACCGCCCGCAAAGCAAAGGGCGCCACAGAAGAAGATCTCGCTTCTGTGCTCGGCATAACGCCGCTCAGGTACAGAGCCCTTGAAAGCCGGCAAGAGCCCGTAACGCCGGACTTCGCCCGTATGCTGGCCGGCTATTTCTCCGTGCCGGCCTGGTACTTCCTGGAAACCGCCAGGCCGCTGGATATAAAGACGCGGATCGATCTGCTGCGCAGGCAATACGATATCGTCGCCAAGCCGGAATACAGGGTCATCCCTCCCGGAGCCTCTGTAGCCCTGGCAACCACTGTGATCGAGCTCATGATCGCCAAGGAAGAGCTGGGACAGTCCCTCTCCCGGGAGCTGGAGCTGACGGAAGACCTGGCAGCGGTCACGGCGATGTACGAGCACTTGCTGGATGCGGTCAATGCGGATCCCGGCGCCGCTCCGCGTGGGTAAAACGGCCGCGTGCAATCCGGCACCGTCCTAAAAGCGAAGCCCTGGCTGAATGCCAGGGCTCGCTCTATAGAATGCCGGTCGATTTTTCTATCCCGGATGAGGCTCGATCCTAAGCTTGTATCCTTACAGCGCCGCCAGCCGCTCGTTCAGCACCTGCCGGGTCTGCTCTTCGCTCAGATCTTGCTTGTTGAATTTGGAGCCGGTAACATGCTCGTACAGCTCGATATAACGCTCGGAGATCTGGTTTACCACCTCGTCGGTCATTTCGGGGACTTGCTGGCCTTCCTTACCCTGGAAGCCGTTTTCCATCAGCCATTCGCGCACGAACTCCTTGGACAGCTGGCGCTGGGGCTGGCCGTTCGCCTGGCGTTCCTCATAGCCTTCGCTATAGAAATAGCGCGAAGAGTCCGGGGTATGGATCTCGTCGATCAGCGTGATCACGCCGTCGCGGTGACCGAACTCGTACTTCGTATCGACCAGGATCAGGCCGCGCTTCGCGGCGATCTCCGTGCCGCGCTGGAAAAGCGCCAGCGTATACTTCTCCAGCTGCTCGTACTCTTCCTTGCTGACGAGGCCCTGCGCGATGATCTCGTCGCGGGAGATATCCTCGTCGTGGCCTTCGTGAGCCTTGGTAGTCGGCGTGATGATCGGCGCCGGGAACTTATCGTTCTCGTTCAGGCCTTCCGGCAGAGGAACACCGCAGAGCTCGCGCTTGCCGCTCTTGTAAGTGCGCCAGGCATGGCCGGTCAGGTAGCCGCGAACGACCATCTCCACCGGGTAGGTCTCGCACTTGTAGCCGATCGTGGCGTTGGGCAGGGG
>JASLDA010000185.1 GCA_030151745.1 Chitinophagaceae bacterium
CTTTGTGTCTGCTAACGGCATTCACAAATCCGCGCATTCACAAATCCGCACATTGACAAATTCGCACATTCACCAATTCACAAATTAAATCCCCGCTGCCACGAAATAAAAATTTCGCTGCGTATCGTATTGCTGCTGCAGCTCCTTCAAGCTCATCGGGTTCTTACCTGCGAGATATTTCTCCAGTAAATAAATCCCATAGCCGAGCTCGCTGAAGTAGGCGAACACGTCGTTCGGGCCGAAGCCGTAAATATCGCTGGCGCCCTTGCCGTGCTCGAAAATGACGACGGGCCGGCTTTTGCGCAAAGTTTCCTTCGCCCCGCCCAGGACCAGCATTTCGCCTCCTTCGACGTCGATCTTCATCAGGTCGACGTGGTAATCCGCGGTCAGCACATCGTCCAGGCGGGCGGTCTGCACCGTTATGCTGGTATCCTCCTCGTGCGGACGGTCATACTCCCGCTTCATAAGCCCGCTATAGGAGGGGTTGCTCGTGACGTAATTGAACTGCGTGGTACCGGCCGCATTGCTGAGAGCCAGATCCGAGATGCTGCAGTTCGTGTTGCGATACTTTTCCACCAGGGCCCGGTACATATCCGGGATCGGCTCGAAGCCCCAATGATGGCCCTGGGGAGCTGCGGCGCGCATCAGATCCAGGATCTCTCCCTTGTGGCAGCCTACGTCCACGCAGTTGCTCCCCGGCCGGCATACTTTCCGGATGATTTTCTGCGTCAGCCGGTCATAATGCTGGTTCTTCGTCAGGGCTACCGGGGAAAAGCGGAGAAGGCGCTTCAGGAATTGCTTCATGTGGGAACGGCCAAACTTATGCCTTGGGCTGTACTTTTGCGGCTCCAAAAATTGAAGCAGGTAGGATCCTGCCGATGGCGCTGCCGCGGCAAGTTCCACAATTCCTGCCATATCCGCATATATGCAACCTCAACTTTCCGAGCAGGAGCTCGTGCGCCGCGACAAACTGAAGCAGCTTTTGGACCTGGGCATCGATCCATACCCGGCCCCGTCTTTCGAAGTCAGCCATACCACCGCCGACATCAAAGCGAACTATACCGAGGAAACCGCGGAGCAGTTCAAAGGCATCACCCTCGCCGGCCGCATCATGGCCTCCCGCGATATGGGCAAGGCCGCTTTCGCCTCCCTGCAGGACAGCACCGGCCGCATACAGCTCTATATAAAGCGCGACGATATCTGCCCCGGCGAGGACAAGAGCCTGTACAACACCGTATGGAAGAAGCTCACCGACCTCGGCGATATCATCGGCGTGAAAGGCTTCGTCTTCATCACGCGCACCGGGGAGCTGAGCGTGCATGTAGAGGAGTTCAAGATACTGTCCAAGTCGCTGCGCCCGCTGCCGGTGATCAAGGAAGTGGACGGCGAGGTATTCGACGCTGTGAGCGATCCGGAGTTCAAGTACCGTCAGCGCTATGCCGACCTGATCGTGAACCCCAACGTTCGCGAAACCTTCGTCAAGATCACGAAGATGAAGGGCGCCATCCGCCGCTTCCTCGACGAGCGCGGGGCCCTGGAGGTGGACACCCCGGTACTGCAGAGCATTCCCGGCGGCGCTATCGCGCGTCCCTTCATCACGCACCATAATGCGCTGGACATGCCCTTGTACCTGCGTATCGCCAACGAGCTCTACCTGAAGCGCCTGATCGTGGGCGGCTTCGAATGGGTGTACGAATTCAGCCGCAATTTCCGCAACGAAGGCATGGACCGCACTCACAACCCCGAGTTCACCATCCTGGAGTTTTATACCGCCTATAAAGACTACCTCTGGATGATGGAAACCACGGAGCAGCTGATGGAAACGACGGCGATCGCTACCAACGGCGCCACGAGCGTCGAAGTGGACGGCAAGACCATCGACTTCAAGGCTCCCTATGCCCGCGTTTCCATCTTCGACGCGATCAAGGAGCATACCGGCATCGAGGTACGCGGCATGGACGAGGCCCAGCTGCGCGAGGTCTGCAAGCAGCTTCAGATCGACGTGCCGCCGACCATCGGCAAGGGCAAGCTCATCGACGAGATCTTCTCCGAGAAGTGCGAAAGCAAGTACATCCAGCCGACCTTCATCATAGACTACCCGGTGGAAATGAGTCCGCTGACCAAAAAGCACCGCAGCGAAGCCGGCCTGGTGGAACGCTTCGAGCTGATGGTGAACGGGAAGGAGATCGCCAATGCGTACAGCGAGCTGAACGACCCGATCGATCAGCGGGAGCGCTTCGAGGAGCAGGTGCGCCTGCTGGAGCGCGGCGACGACGAGGCCATGTTCATCGACCATGACTTCCTCCGCGCGCTGGAGTACGGCATGCCGCCCACGGCCGGCATAGGCATCGGTATCGAGCGCCTGGCGATGATGATGACAGGCCAGTACTCGATCCAGGATGTGCTGCTGTTCCCTCAGATGCGGCCTGAGAAGAGCTGAGCCGCCTAGCCGGCCCGGGGCTTCCTGATTTTTACCTTTTGCCTTTTGACTTAAGCTGCGCGCCCCTATCTTTGCGCGTACTTACATCCGCCTAACATGTCGCACAACAAGATTATTCCTACCGGCCGTCAGAAAAGCATTTTCTTCGTACACCTGATTATTTTCATCATCGCGACTATCGTCATGGTGATGATGCATAAGGGTCAGGAAAAGGCAGCGGGCTCCTGGGTATATCCCTGGCATGCATGGCCGATTGCCGCCTGGTCTCTTGCCGTTATCGGTCACATGTGCGCCCTCTGGACCTCTTACGAAGATCCCGGAATGGCGGACTACGTGCGTCAGACGCAGAACGGTTAATTCCCGATCATAATTTCCAGCCCCGTGGTGACACGGGGCTTTTTTATGTCCGGCCCTGATTCAAGGTGTCACCTCCATTCAAGG
>JASLDA010000199.1 GCA_030151745.1 Chitinophagaceae bacterium
TTGCATTTTGCATTTTGCATTTTGCATTTTGCATTTTGCATTTTGCATTTTGCATTTTGCATTTAATATGATCCTTGTTTGTATGCCAGGGTTGGGTATGAGGAACGATATCCAACGCCGCAGGCATCCAACGCGAAGCTTCCAACGCGTTCGGACCAGGATGAGCGAAGCGAATCCGGTCCGAACGCATCCGACGTACGTTGCGAGCAACTCGAAGCAACGTACCTTCGCGGCAATTTTGCGCATATGCCTCGTGACACTTCCATCCGCTCCGTTCTGATTATCGGCTCCGGTCCCATCATCATCGGCCAGGCCTGTGAATTTGATTACTCCGGATCGCAGGCGGCACGCTCCCTGCGCGAAGAAGGCATCAAGGTGACCCTGATCAACTCGAATCCCGCCACCATCATGACGGATCCGATCGTTGCCGACAAGGTCTACCTGCTGCCGCTGACGGTGGAAAGCATCGAGCAGATACTGGAAGAGACGGATATCGACGCGGTACTGCCCACCATGGGCGGACAGACGGCGCTCAACCTCTGCAAGGAATGCGACGAGCTGGGTGTCTGGGAACGCAATAATGTCAAGCTGATCGGCGTGGACATCAAGGCGATCGACAAGGCCGAAGACCGCGAAAAGTTCCGCCAGTGGATGCTGCAGCTCGGCGTGCCGGTGGCCAAGGCCCGCACGGCCAACTCCCTGCTCGAAGGCAAGGAATACGCCCAGGAAATAGGCATCCCCCTGGTTATCCGCCCCTCCTTCACCCTGGGCGGCACCGGCGGCGGACTCGTATTCAAGAAAGAAGATCTCGACGGCGCCCTCGAGCGCGGCCTCACGGCTTCCCCGATCCACGAAGTGCTCGTCGAGCAGGCGGTGATGGGCTGGAAGGAATTCGAGCTGGAGCTGCTCCGCGACGCCGCAGACAACGTGGTCATCATCTGTACGGTCGAGAACTTCGACCCGATGGGCGTCCATACCGGCGACTCCATCACGGTCGCGCCCGCCATGACGCTCAGCGACACGGCCTTCCAGCTGATGCGCAATACCGCCATCAAAATGATGCGCGACCTCGGCAACTTCGCCGGGGGCTGCAATGTACAGTTCGCCCTGAACCCGGAAACCGAGGAGATCATCGCCATCGAGATCAATCCCCGCGTAAGCCGCTCCTCTGCGCTCGCGAGCAAGGCCACAGGGTACCCTATCGCCAAGATCGCGGCCAAGCTGGCCATCGGCTACAACCTCGACGAGCTGAAGAACCCGATCATCCAGGACACTTCAGCCTACTTCGAGCCGGCCCTCGATTACGTGATCGTAAAAATGCCGCGCTGGAACTTCGATAAGTTCAAGGGCGC
This sequence comes from Chitinophagaceae bacterium, assembly GCA_030151745.1. Classification (GTDB taxonomy): domain Bacteria; phylum Bacteroidota; class Bacteroidia; order Chitinophagales; family Chitinophagaceae; genus UBA1952. The sequence continues at coordinate 1,353 of JASLDA010000199.1, forward strand.
CGACGATACGCTCGGCTTCCAGATGAAGAGCGTGGGCGAGGTCATGGCCATCGGCCGCACCTTCCCCGAAGCCCTGCAAAAGGCCTGCCAAAGCCTCGAAAACAACGCAACGGGACTTTCGTTCATCTCCACGGCCCGCCTGAAGCCGGAAGAGCTGCTCGACGCCATCCGCGTGCCGAAGTGGGACCGCATCTTCCGCATCAAGGAGGCGATCGCGGCCGGCATTTCCATCAAGACGATCCGCGAGCTTACGCAGATCGACCGTTGGTTCCTGTACCAGATCCAGGATATCGTGAACCTGGAGAAGGCGATCACGGCCTGCAAGCACCTGGAGTCCGTTCCGGAAAACCTGATGTGGGATGCCAAGCAAATGGGCTTCTCCGATGAGCAGATCGCCGAGCTGCTGCGCGACTGCAACGCCGACGAAGTGTACGAGACACGCAAGGCCATGGGCATCAAGCGCGTCTTCAAGATGGTGGATACCTGCTCCGCGGAGTTCGAAGCGAAGACGCCGTACTTCTACAGCACCTTCGAGCGCGCGGCAGAAGCAGGCATTTAATCGGATTTAAGATCGAAGATTGTAGATTGGCGCCCGATAAACGCGGGCGCCTTTTCATGTCATGGCAAGACGCCTTCACCCTGGCCGAACCAAGAAACAGAAAGATTGTTGTCGTGCCCTTCAACATACCCAGGCTGATATGACGGCGAGGTACGCACCTGTTCACTTATGACGACATTCAAGGCTATCCGCTGGTATCGCGCCGCAGTTCTGGTCCTGCTAGTGCTGCTGGCCGCCGTCTGCGTGCATGAGCGCTATATCCAGCGTGCATACAAGCGCCTGTTCCTGCCGCCTCCGCCACCCTACCGCTATACGGACAACACGCATTTCTACGAGGAGCGGGACTTCAACACGATCTATCATTCGCAGCCGCGGATCGTGATGTTCGGCAACTCGCTGGTGAAGAAAATGAACTGGGACGAGCTGCTGGGACGGGAAGACGTGGTCAACCGCGGCGTCAATGTGGACCTGACGGACGGCATGGTCGCCCGCATCGATGAAACGATCGCGCTGCGGCCGAAGATCATCTTCATCGAAGGCGGGATCAACGATATCGACAACGGCATCGCTCCGGGGCATATTCTCTCAAACTACCGCGAGCTCATTAAGCGCGTAAAGGCGGCCGGCATTGTTCCCGTGCTGCATGCGGTCAACCAGGTCTGCGACTTCTACCCGGACAGCAAGGCGGTGAACAGCCGTATCCGCGGACTGAACGCCGGAATTCGCGCGCTGGCTGCGGAAACCGCGAGTCCTCTCATAGATCTGAACCCGCAGCTGGCGCCGCAGGGCGTGCTCCGGCCCGAGTTTGCCCGCGGCGACGGCTGCCACCTGAGCTCGAAAGCCTACCTGATATGGAAAGCCGAAATGCTGCGGGTACTGGCACAGTACGGGATCTGAGGTTCGATGAAGTTGGATAGAGTTGGAAGAGTTCATTAACTCGCATGACTGAGGACGGATCGTACTGTTCCCGTACGAACATTATCCAACCCTATCCAACTTTATCCAACCCTATTAAACAACCCACCCGACCCGGCCAAGCCACTAAAAGAAATAGTTCAGCGAGATCATGGGGCGGATGCCGAAGGCAACGCTGCTCGTCTTCGTTTTCACCGGCGTCTCTATACGGCGCTCGCTCGATTGGCCCGGATTCTGGATGTAAACCGAATTCCCGTCCACGGTGAGCTGTGTATAGGTAGCGCCGATGCCGAGCTGCGGCCCTGCGTACAGGTTGCCGACCAGGCGGCGCTGCGCCGAGCCATTCAGGAAAAGTCCCAGGGCAAGCTCTGTTTGCGGCGCATTTGTATTCCGGAGTGTAATCGTCGTCACGGAAGTTGCATTGTCAAGCAGGGATTGCTGGATGCTGCTGCCATCGGTCTTCGGCATAATAGTGACCGGTACGGCGAGCGAGGTGATGAATTTGTACTTGCCGTTCGCTGAATTGAAAACCTCGAATAGGGAGGGGCAGATAAAGTACCGGCTGAGGTCCGTTTTGTTTTCATTGAAATAGGTGCGCCCTGCAGCGTAACTCGTATAGATGGCCTTTGTCTGCTCCTTGCCGTAGCCGAGTTCCAGCCCGATGCCCACGGTCTTTCCAAGCATCCGGTAATAGCCGATGGCTGGGATGAGCTGGAGCCCGCTGCTTTCGCTGGAAGATTGGTTGACGGCCGTGGGTTCCGATACGGCGCGATTCTGCGTGAGTGTGTAGAGTCCGAGGCTTACGCGGTTCATTTGGGCGGTTGCGGAGAGAGATGCAAGCAGGGCTGTAGTGAGAAGGAGTGGCTTCATGTGGTAAAAGGTTGGAAAGCAAACGCAGCGAAGCAGAGCTTCAGTATGTAGACGTACAAAGCGTCCCGATCCTTGGCCCCGTATCTACGCGAAACGA
>JASLDA010000206.1 GCA_030151745.1 Chitinophagaceae bacterium
GGCAGGGCGCGAGGGGGTAATACGCCTGTACAGACTGCGACAGCGTGTAAGTGCCGCTGGGAACGCGGAAGCTGTACACCCCGGCGCTGTTCGTATAGGCATAGCCACGCCCCGAGCAGTGGACCTGGATATTGGGAATGCCAGCTTCGCCGGCATCCATCACGCAGTTGTGATTTGCATCGTTGTACACCTTGCCGGTGATGCTGCAGTAGCAGCTGGTATTGGATGCATTATACCCCAGCGGGAAATAGGCCGAAGCGGTGCAGCCGGCTGCGTCGGTCACGTAAACACCGTAGTTGCCGGTAAGCAGTCCCGTCGCCGTATTGCCTGTCGCGGCGCTGCCGGACCAGGTGTAGGTGTACGGTGCGGTGCCGCCCGTAGGCGTTACGGAGATGCTGCCGTCGGCGGTGAACTCGCAGGATGCCTGTGTGACCGAGTTGCTGAGATTGACAGGGCTGTTGCGGTTCACGGTGGCATAGCGGGAGACCTTGCAGCCCGCGGCGTCGGTGATGGTGACCGTATAGTAGCCCGCGGCTACGCCGGGCAGCGATGCGCTGGTTGCGCTGGTATTCCACAGGTAGGAGTAGGGCGTCGTGCCGCCGGAGACGGTCGTGGACACGGAGCCGTTGCTGGCGTTGCAGGTTGCCGGGGATGCCGAGGCGTAGGCAGCAAGCGTGGTCGCCTGGCCTATGCCAACGGTCCCCGTACGCTGGCAGCCGTTGGCGTCCGTGACGGTAAAGTTGTATGTGCCGGCCGTCAGCGCGCTTGCCGTCATGCCGGTCTGCACCGGAGATGTATGCCATACCACGCTGTAAGGAGCCGCGCCGCCGCTGACGCTGAGCGTGGCGGAGCCGGTAGCTGCCGTGCAGGAGGAGTTCGTAACGGTATACGTCGCGCTGACGGGAGTCGTCGCGTTGATATAGGTGTAGCCCGTACCGGTGCAGCCGTTGGCGTCAGTAGCGATGACGCTGAGCAAGGTGCCGCCGGCGATTCCGCTGATGCTGGCGGTGGTCTGCGCGTTGGACCAGAGATAGGTGTAAGGGCCTACGCCGCCGCTTCCGAACGCGATCGCCGCGCCGTTGGAATTGGTGCAGGTCGCTGCCGTGGGCGTGATGTTGACCGAGATATTAGGCGACTGGCTTACGTTGAGATATTCCGCCTTGCTGCATCCTGCGGCGTCGGTGATGGTCACATGGTAGTAGCCGCGTACGAGACCCGATACCGAGCTGGTGGTGGCTCCGTTGGACCACAGGTAGCTGTACGGCGCTGTACCTCCCGTGATGCCGGTGATGGCCGCCGATCCATTCGTGCAGGCCGCGGCCGTCACGTTGGACGAGTAGGTGAAGGGGATCGTCTGCCCGACGGCCAGGGAGTCGTGAGTCACGAAGGTGCCGGTCTGGCATCCTGCGGCATCGGTGATGGTCACGTCGTAAAGGTTCGGGGGCAGGCTTACCGAAGTCCCGGTTGCGACGACGGTAGGCGTCCCCAGAACGCGCCACTGCACTGTGTACGGTGCCGTGCCGCCCGTCATGCTGACGCTTGCCGTGCCGTTGGCGGGGCAGATGCCCGGCGTAGTGGTGTGCGTATAGCTGAACGGTGGGGCGCCGGCATAAGTGGCGGATTTGGAGCTGGTCCCATTCGTCGCGATGACGATGACCGCCTCGCCGGTGTAGCCGGACAGCGTCCCGGTCGTATTGCTGGCCAGGGGCGTGCCTGTGTACCAGCTGTTGAAGTTGTATGTGACCGTGCCGGAAAAGCCGCTTGCCGTAGCCTGCAGCACGCCGTTGCTGGCGCAGGGCGGGGTGGTCAGGCTGAGCGATACGCTTTGTGCCGATGAATGGACGGCCGCGGCCGTCAGCCCCAGCAGCAGGGTGAATAGTCGTCTCATAAGGGTGGGTTGAAAGGGTGGGTTATTCAGGGAAGACCGTTATGAAACCGGTTTCGTTTGTGAGATTCTAAATATTTTTCCCTTTTGTTGCACAAAAAAAGGAGCGCTGTTAAGCGCTCCTTGTCAGTTCGTTCGTACGGACTCTCAACTCACCAGGGTACCGACCTGCTTGCCGGAAACGACTTCCAGCAGGTTGCCGGCCTTGTGCATGTCGAATACGATGATCGGGAGATTGTTTTCCTGGCAGAGCGTGAAGGCCGTCATGTCCATTACCTTCAGGCCGCGTGAGATCACATCGGCGAAGGAAAGCGTTTCGAACCGTGTGGCCGTGGGATCTTTTTCCGGGTCGGCGGTATAGATGCCGTCGACGCGGGTGCCCTTGAGGATAACGTCCGCATCGATCTCGATGGCCCGCAGCGAGCCTGCGGTATCCGTCGTGAAGTATGGGTTGCCGGTGCCGGCTCCGAAGATGACGACTCGGCCCTTTTCCAGGTGCCGGATCGCGCGGCGGCGGATATAGGGCTCGGCGATCTGCTCCATCTTGATGGCGCTCTGCAGGCGGGTGCTCACGCCGGCCTTTTCCAGCGCTGCCTGCAGGGCCATGCCGTTGATCATCGTCGCGAGCATGCCCATGTAGTCTCCCTGCGCCCGCTCGATGCCGGTCTCCGCTTCGTTCATGCCGCGGTAGATATTCCCGCCGCCGATCACTACCGCGACCTGGACCCCGATGTCGGTGATCAGCTTGATGTCAGTTGCATACGCCTCGAGCATCGCCGGCGAGATCCCGAACGAACGTTCGCCCATGAGCGACTCGCCGGAAAGTTTTAAAAGGATACGATTGTATTTCGGAATCATGTCTTAAGTGAATTGCGGAATGCTGCCAGCTGCGAAGATTGATCTGTGTCCCGGTCAGTTCAGGAACGGCATCTTCACTACCTGGGCCTTGAGCGCCTTGTCGCGGACCGTGACGAATACGTCGCTTCCTTCCGCGCTGTATGCCTTGTCGACATACGCCATCCCGATAGCCTTGCCCAGGGAAGGCGACTGCGTGCCGGAGGTGACGTAGCCGATATCCTCGCCGGCGGCGTTCTGGATGCGGTAGTTGTGACGAGGAATGCCCTTGTCGATCATCTCGATGCCGACCAGCTTGCGCGTCACGCCTTCGGTCTTCTGCTTCTCGATGATCCCGCGGGCCGTGAAGTCCTTCGTGAACTTGGTGATCCAGCCCAGGCCGGCCTCCAGCGGGGAAGTGGTATCGTCGATGTCGTTGCCGTAAAGCGCGAAGCCCTTTTCGAGGCGCAGCGTGTCCCGGGCTGCAAGGCCGATCGGCTTCAGGCCCTTCGGAGCGCCTACGCGGAAGATCTCGTTCCAGATCGTCTGCGCATTGTCGCCCTTGTCTTCGAAATAGATTTCCACGCCGCCCGATCCCGTATAGCCGGTTGCGCTGACGATGACATTGTCGACGCCTGCAAACCGGCCTTTTACGAAGGTGTAGTACTTCAGGTTGGTGATGTCCATATCGGTGAGCTCCTGCAGCATCTTCACGGCGTTCGGTCCCTGGATGGCAAGCAGGCCGGTGCGGTCGGAAATGTTCTCCATATCGACGCCGCCGGTATTGTGCGCCGATATCCAGTTCCAGTCCTTCTCGATATTAGAAGCGTTCACCACCAGCAGGTAGGTCTTGTTCTGCTCGATGCAGTACACCAGCAGGTCGTCGACGATGCCGCCGTTCTCATTGGGCAGGCAGCTGTACTGGGCCTTGCCGTCGCTGAGCTTGCTTGCGTCGTTGCTGGTCACGCGCTGGATGAGGTCGAGCGCGCCCTCGCCCTTGAGCATGAACTCGCCCATATGGCTTACGTCGAAGACTCCGGCATTGTTGCGCACGGTATTGTGCTCCTCGTTGATCGAGGTGTAGGAAATCGGCATGTTGTAGCCGGCAAATTCCGCCATCTTCGCGCCAAGGGCGACATGCGTGTCTGTGAACGGGGTGCGCTTCATGGAATAATTTTTAGGGAGAGAATTGGGCGCAAAGGTAATAGGGAGCAAAGTTCCGGACGTAATCAAGGTCCGGAGGCGTTGGATGAGGCTGATAGGGGTGAATAATATTTGATGATGTTCTCTCCCATATGCCCCGTCCGTGTCTGTTGTGCATGAAATTACTTGGGCATTTACCTCGTATTGATGGAAATGCCGGGCTATTGTCAATAGATACAATACTCCTTTTGAATTATTCTTATTTATGCGATAAGGCGGGTGCAGACGGATTGGTTATGACAGAACAATATCCAACTTCATCCGACCCTGTCCAACTCCATCCAACACAGAATCATGCATTTCCCCTCGTTCATACTCGGCGGCTTTGAATGTGCCGATCATATCAATCGCTCCGGCATCCGCGTAGATCTGCTCCGGGATACCGGCCACGATGCCCGCGTCGACGAAGATTATGCTAATCTGGCCGCCCTGGGCATCCGTGCGGTTCGCGAAGGTATCCGCTGGGGCTTCGTGGAGCGCCGGCCCCTCGACTACGACTTTTCCGAAGTCGTGAACCGCATCCGCGCCGGGCTTCGTCACGGGATCGTGCAATGCTGGGATATCTGCCACTTCGGGTACCCGGATGACCTGTCGCCCTGGCATCCGCTGTTTGCGCAGCGCTTTGCCGCGATCTGCCAGGCCTTCGTGCAGGTATTCCGCCGGGAGGCCCCTCAGGCCCCGCTCATCATTACGCCGGTAAACGAAATCTCCTTCCTGTCCTGGCATTCAGGGGAGATGCGCGGGACCGTCCCCTTCGCCGTAAATAGCGGCTGGGATGTCAAATACCATCTCTGCAAGGCGTCCATCGCCGGCATCCGGGCCATCCGGGCCATGGACAGCGGCGCGAAGATCCTGCTGGTAGACCCCTTGATCCATGTGCATCCCCGCGAGGAATTCCCTGAAGACGTCGCAGTAGTCGACGCGCTGAACGAAGACCAGTTCCAGGCAACGGATATCATTCTCGGGCGCATCTGCCCCGAGCTGGGCGGGCGGCCGGACTACGCCGATATGCTGGGCTTTAATTATTACTATGCGAATCAATGGCTGCATGCCTCGCATCCCCTGCCCTGGGCGCCCGGGGACGATCCGCGGCTGCTGCCGGTGGCGGAAGTGCTGGAGCGCGCCTACCGGCGCTACGGGCTGCCGGTCATGCTCAGCGAGACCGGCCATTTCGGCGAGCACCGGAGCAACTGGCTGTACATGATCCTCGAAGCCTGCGAGATGGCCCTCAGCCGGGGTGTGGATCTGCGCGGCGTCTGTGTGTACCCGGTAATCGACCGGCCCGACTGGGATCACATGCGCGTGATCGACTGCGGGGTATGGGGCTACGATGCCGGGAAGAACCGCATTCCCCACGAAGAAAGCGTCGCCGCATTGCGGGCGCTGGCGGCTATGGAGCGCCGGCCGTTGGCTGGATGGCTGAATAGTTGAATAGGCCGTTTCCGGGGCCCCGGCTTGTAATGTCCCTGTCGCTTCCTTCTTAATTTCCCAGCACAGGCCTTTGCATTGCTGCGTATCCTCTGCGTGAAACTATTTCCGGCATAAGCTCCTGTTTCAGTATGAAATCGGAGAGATGCTGCTAACAGCCAGGGCCCGACAAAGCATAAAAAAAGCCAGCCTGAGAACAGGCCAGCCCCTATAAACCCTGATGCAATACTAAGAACCATCTTTGAACTCTGCAAGAAATAAGGCTATATTTTTTCCAAATAGGAAAATCTTCAGCTATGCGTCCGGCCCCAGACTGGCGCGTGAGCCGAGCCGATGGCCTACTTTTGCGCCTTCAACATAGATACTCGGACGATGCAGTTTCTGGATTTTGAAAAGCCGGTCGAAGAGCTCTACGCTCAGATTTCCAAGATGAGAGAGCTTGGCGACAAGGCAGGGATGGACGTCAGCGCTTCCGTGCGGGAGCTCGAGGCGGCTGTTGAAAAAGCCCGCAACGAAATTTATGACAAGCTGACGCCCTGGCAGCGTGTGCAATTGAGCCGCCATCCGGAGCGCCCGTATACGCTCTATTATATCGAGCAGATCTGCAACGAGTTCACCGAGCTCTACGGCGACCGCCAGGTCCGCGACGACAAGGCCATGGTCGGCGGTATGGCCGAGATAGACGGCATGCCCGTGATGATCATCGGCCAGCAGAAGGGCACCAATACCAAGATGCGCCAGCTGCGCAACTTCGGCATGGCCAATCCGGAAGGTTACCGCAAGGCCCTGCGCCTGATGCGACTCGCGGAGAAATTCAACCGTCCCATCATCACGCTGATCGATACCCCGGGCGCCTATCCCGGCATCGAGGCGGAGGAGCGCGGACAGGGAGAAGCCATAGCCCGCAACATTTTCGAGATGGTAAAGCTCAAGGTGCCGGTGATCTGCGTCATCATCGGCGAAGGGGCTTCCGGCGGCGCGCTGGGCATCGGCATCGGCGACCGCGTCGTGATGCTGGAGAATACCTGGTATACCGTGATCAGCCCCGAATCCTGCAGCTCCATCCTCTGGCGCGACTGGAACCACAAGGAGCAGGCGGCCGAGCAGCTGCACCTGACCTCGCAGGATATGAGCGCCTTCGGCCTCGTGGATGACGTGCTTCCCGAGCCCCGCGGCGGTGCGCATGCCGCGCCGGCCGAAATGGCGAAGACGCTGAAGGAGTATCTGAAGAAGACGATCGCCGAGCTCAGCGCCATCGATCCGCAGGAGCGCATCGACCAGCGCATCGGGAAATTCTCGAACATGGGCGTCTTCGAAGAGCGCCCGGAAGCTGTTAAGCAGCCCGAAGCCTGATCCCGTCCCCTTCGTTTCAATCCTCTTAGTATTCACGCGTCCATATGGAAAGCAGCACTACTTCCCGCCCGGCATTCGGCGGCACCGGCGTTGCGCTGGTCACTCCCTTCACCAAGAACGGCTTCGTCGACTTTAAAGGCCTGACAAAGCTGATCGATCATGTCATCGGGAACGGCGTGGATTATCTCGTCGCCCTCGGCACTACGGCGGAGACGCCGACCCTGAGCGCCGACGAGAAAAAGGAAGTGCTGATCTCCGTGCTCAATCATGCGGCCGGCCGGGTTCCCGTGGTATGCGGCATGGGGGGCAACAGCACCCAGGAAGTGCTGGACAATATCGCTGCATACAACCTGGACGGCGTTGCCGGCCTGCTGAGCGTAGTGCCGTATTACAACAAGCCCAGCCAGGAAGGGATCTTCCAGCATTTCAAGGCAATCGCCGCCGCGACCCAGCTGCCTATCATCCTGTACAACGTGCCCGGACGCACGGTAGCGAATATGCTGCCGCAGACCGTCGTGCGGATTGCGCAGGAATGCCCGAATGTGGTCGCCATCAAGGAGGCCTCCGGCAATCTCGTGCAATGCATGGAGCTCATCGCCATCAAGCCCGAGGGTTTTACCGTGCTGAGCGGCGACGACAATCTCGTCGTGCCGCAGATCGCCGTCGGTATGGAAGGCGTGATCTCCGTGGCTGCAAATTGTTTCACCCGCGACTTCACCGACATGGTGAACGCCGCGCTGGCCGGGGATTTCGCGACGGCGCGCCGTCTGCATTACCGCCTGCTGCCGGGCATCGACCTGCTGTTTGCAGAGGGCAATCCCGCGGGTGTGAAGCACGTGCTGGCGGAGATGGACCTCGCGCACAATCACCTGCGGCTCCCGCTGGTGCCGGCCTCGAGGCAGCTGGGGGCGAAGATCAACGCCTGTCTCAAAGAACTGGCGAATTAGCGAATGGTGTCGGAACGGTTCACCTGAAGGGCCGTGAAGACGCAAGCGCTCAGCATCTATATTTCTCGCAGAGATCAAAGGGCTCGTGTTGGGAATAGTTTCACGCAGAGGATACGCAGCATACGCAAGGAACCTGTTGGGAAATTAAGAAGCCAGCGAAAGGGCATGGCAAGCCGGTGCCCCGGAAGCGGCCTATTCAACCATTCAACCCGGTATAAGCTAGCCTATCCCAAAAAAGACAAGGCCTGCCATGGTGAGCTCTTTTGCAGTAAGCAGTTTGCAGTGGATCGGGAGCCTTGGCTTGTATAGTCGGGACTCGGCATGGTTCGCTTTGCTGCCAGGGACAGCTCGTTATTGGGGCTCTCTTTCATGTCATGGTGAGCGCAGGTTCGGGTTGGGGCGAACCGGAGTCGAACCACGACAGAAAAAGCCCTCGGGGCGCGGCCTGGTTCATGTGCCCTTCGACTGCGCTCACCCTTCGACTGGCTCAGGGTGACATGAACCAGGCGGCGCAGATCCCATTGTCACGTCCCGAATGATTGCGGCGCGCGGCATAAAACCTCAGGATGACATTGATCGGTTTTGGGATAGGCTCTAAGCACCGCTGCTTTGCCGCTTTGCCAATCTTAGCGCCTTTGCGTGAAAATTATATAGGCCAAGCGCCTTAGCCCGATCCGTGCTTTTGCTTTCATTCAAACAATCCGGTACGACTGCTTCACAACTCCCATCACGAAGCTGCTCTGCACGTTCCCCACATTTTCCAACGCGCTGAGCTGGTTCACGTGGAAATTGTAGTACGCGTTCATATCCGTCACCAGCACCTTCAGCATGAAGTCGAACTGACCGGAGATCGTCAGGCATTCCAGCACCTCTGGCATGTCCATGATATGCCTGATGAAGATCGCACCGGCTTTCTTGTTATGCGTCCGCAGCGAAACGTAACAGATCACCATCAGGCTTCGGCCCAGCTTCGCGGCGTCGAGCATCGCCACGTACTGCGTGATCACGCCGCGCTGTTCCAGGCGGCGCAGTCGCTCATGCACCGGCGTCGGGCTCAGATGGACCTTTTCGGAGATTCCCTTCACGCTCATCCGGGCGTCCTCCTGCAGCAGCCGCAGGATCGCCAGGTCCTTCTCATCCAGGTTAGCCGAATCTGCTGTTTGCGCTGTCTTACTCATAGTATGGTAGAGAAAAATGCTAATCTACCGATATTTGGCAGTGCTTTTTGCTGAATGAATTATTTCACATAGTTGAATGTCCTGCCGCGGTACCTTTGCGGACAAATTCGTTACTATGAGCACAAGCGCTGCATCTCAGGTGGATTTCAAGCTGCCTTATAAAGTAAAAGACATTTCCCTGGCCGAGTGGGGCCGTAAGGAAATCCGCCTCGCCGAGGCCGAAATGCCCGGCCTGATGTCCATCCGCGCAGAGTACGCCGGCCAGCAGCCGCTGAAGGGCTCGCGTATCGCGGGTTGCCTGCACATGACCATCCAGACGGCCGTCCTCATCGAGACGCTCGTTGCCCTCGGCGCCGAGGTGAAGTGGAGCTCCTGCAATATCTTTTCCACGCAGGATCACGCGGCCGCAGCCATCGCCGCCGCCGGTATCGGCGTTTATGCCTGGAAGGGGCAGACTCAGGAAGAGGCCGATTGGTGCATCGAGCAGACCCTGTTCTTCGGCAGCGAGGACCGTCCGCTGAACAT
>JASLDA010000278.1 GCA_030151745.1 Chitinophagaceae bacterium
AGCAGGGCAAGTACCTGATCGTGGTGACGGCTGCGGACGGTTATACTGTTGTGTTCAGCTACAATGAGCTCGTGTATGGCCCCGCCGCGGGGAGCGCCTGGCTGGTCCCGGTCTCCGGGATCGGGGAGCTGCAGGACGAAGGGCCTTTCGCCGTGCTCTGCACCAGCGACAAGGTTTCGGCGCCGCGTTACGTAAAGTGGGTGAAATCTATCGAAGTGCGTAAAATCTGAGGCTATGGAAATCCTGTTATTCGGTATCGCCCGGGAGATCGTCGGCGACGTCGTCCTGAAAATCCCCGGGCACGCAAACCTGCACGACGTGAACGACCTGCGGGCCTGGCTGGAGGAGCGGTATCCGCAGTTCAAAGGACTTAGCTCCCTGGCTGTCGCCGTTAACCGGGAATATGCGCAGAACAACGATCCGCTGCCCCCCGGGGCGGAGATCGCGCTCATTCCGCCCGTGAGCGGGGGCTGAGTGACGTGCGGGGCGAAGCTCCGTACCTTTGTGATCCGAAATAGCAGATCGTGCAGCAGCTGATAGAACTGGTTCCCGAGGTAGACTTGCAGCGGGTGTATTCGTTTCTCCGGACGCCCGGGGCCGGGGGGATCGACCTGTTCATAGGCACCGTGCGGGACCAGGCTCATGGCAAGGAGGTGCTGCGCCTGGAATTCGAAGCCTACGAGCCGATGGCCCTGGCGGAGATGCACAAGATCGCCGGCCGCGCTGCGGAGCGCTGGCCGGTCCGGCACCTGGTCATACAGCACGCGCTCGGTACTAAGATGGTCGGCGAGCCGGTTGTGATAACGGGAGTTTCCGCCCCGCACCGCCAGGCCGCGTTCGAGGCCTGCGCCTTCCTGATCGACGAGCTGAAAAGAACCGTCCCGATCTGGAAAAAAGAATATTATTCAGACAGCAGCATCTGGGTGGCTGCGCATCCCTGAGGAGCTATGAGCGCGCTGACCGATCGATATGGACGAACCCTGAGTTACCTGCGGCTTTCGGTCACGGACCGATGCAATTTCCGCTGCTACTACTGCATGCCTGAGGAAGGGATGCAGTTCGCCGACCGGGATGAGCTGCTCAGCCTCGACGAGATGCTGCGCCTCTCGCGGATCTTCTGCGCAGCCGGGGTGCGCAAGATCCGGGTTACCGGCGGGGAGCCGTTTTTGCGCAGGGAACTGCCGGCTTTTCTCAGGGCGCTTGCTGCGATGCAGGGACTCGATGAGATCTGCATCACAACTAATGGCAGCCTGCAGGACCGGCACCTGGATCTGCTGCAGGACCTGGGGATCCGCAATATCAATGTCAGTCTGGACAGCCTCGACCGGGAGCGTTTTCACCGGATCACCCGCCGGGACCGCTTCGGGGAGGTTTACGCGGGGATCGGGAAAATGCTACAGCTCGGGTTCGAGGTCAAGCTTAACGCGGTGATCGCTGCAGGCGTCAATACCGGGGATATCCTGCCTTTCGTCGAGCTTACGCGGGAGAAGCCGCTTTCCGTGCGCTTCCTGGAAGAAATGCCCTTCAATGGCGGCGATCACGACTACCGGCAGAGCTGGATGTACAAGGACATCCTGGAGCATATCCACGCGGCGTACCCCATCGTCGAAGCCCTGGCTTTCGCGCCCGGGTCCACATCGGTCAACTATCGCATCCCGGGCTATGCAGGCAGCTTCGGAGTCATCCCGGCATTCAGCCGTACGTTCTGCGGTAGCTGCAACCGCATCCGCCTGGCTGCGACCGGGGAGCTGCGCACTTGCCTGTACGGCCCGCCGGTGCTCAATCTCCGCGACGCGCTGCGCAGCGGCAGCGATGATAAGGATATCCTGGAGCAGCTCGCGCACGCCGTTTCCATGCGGGAGCCGGATGGCTTCGCCGCGGAGGCCGCCAACAGGGCCGTGCATCGCAGCATGAGCGTGCTCGGAGGCTGATGGGATTGGGATTTTAGATTTAAGATTTTAGATTGGTGTTGGAAAACGGGGAAACGGAGACTTTTGTCGGCGCGATCCGAAAATCTAAAATGTTAGATCTTGAATCTTAAATTCTCGACGGGGTTTCAAAATCTACAATCTTCGATCTTAAATCTTAAGTCAAATTGAGTCGTTATCAGCGTCAGTTGAATCTGCCGGGGTTCGGTGCCGAAGGCCAGCGAAAACTGGCGGAAGCCTCGGTGCTCGTAGTGGGCGCCGGGGGCCTGGGCGTACCGGTGCTGCAATATCTCTGCGCGATGGGCACCGGGCGGATCGGCATCGTGGACGGGGACCGGCTGCAGCTCTCGAACCTGCAGCGGCAGGTGCTTTATGCTACGGCTGAGGTCGGCCGGCCCAAGGCTTTGCTGGCCGCGGAGCGTTTGCGCAGCCTGAATCCGGAGCTGCAGATCGAGGCCTGCGCGGAGCCGCTCCATACCGGGAACGCGCTTCGGCTGATCGGGGATTACGATCTGGTCGTTGACGCGACAGACAGTTTCCCGGCGCGCTACCTGATTAACGATGCCTGTGTTATCCTGGGTAAGGCCTGGGTCTTCGGCGCGGTGCACCAGTACGAAGGGCAGCTGAGCGTTTTCAACCTGGCGGGCGGGCCGACCTACCGCTGCCTGTTCCCGGTGCAACCCGGGCCGCAGGAGATCCCGGACTGCGAGCTGGGCGGAGTGCTGGGTATTGTCCCGGGCCTCGTCGGGGCCCGCCAGGCGCTGGAGGCCGTGAAGGTCCTGACGGGTATCGGGAAGCCTCTCAGCGGGACCGTGCTGATGCTGGACTTTCTCCGCGATACCGAATTCAGGATGGGGCTTAAGCCTGTCGAGGCGAACCGGCTGATCAAGGCCTTGCAGGAGAGGTACGAGCTCGGCTGCGGAGCGGGAAGAACGATCGGCGCAGGGCGGATGCAGGACCTGGTCCGTACGGGGAATGCCCTGCTTTGGGACGTTCGAGAGCCCGATGAATTCGCGGCCGGGCATTTACCCGGCGCCCTGTCAGTCCCCTTGGATCAGATCGGGGCCGCCGCCGGGCAGATAGGCAGTGAGCGGCCGTTGATCGTCTATTGCCAGAAAGGGAGCCGCAGCGCGAGGGCTGCGGAGCTCCTCGCGAAGCTGCGCCCGGGGCTGCAGGTTTTTTCGCTGGAGGGCGGGATTGCGGCCTGCCCGCCGGAACTTTACGCGCAATGATCTCCGGTCCCGCCCTGTTCGAGCTGGCAGCGGCCTTTTTCCTGATCGCCGCGCTGTACGCATCGGTAGGTTTCGGCGGCGGTTCCAGCTACCTGGCTATTCTCTCGCTGTACCTGAAGGATTTTCTCGCCGTCAAAACCACGGGCCTGCTTTGCAACCTGGTGGTCGCCGGCGGCGGCTCCATCCTGTCGGGGCGGAAGGGGTATATAGACCGGAAGCGTTTCATGCCCATCGTTGTCGGCGGCGTATTTATGGCCTTCATCGGCGGAACGGTGGAGCTGAAGCAGGTCTCGTTTTTTATTTCCCTGGGCGCCGTGCTGCTGCTCTCCGGCCTGCTCCTCGCCCTGCAGATGCTTATTCGCCGCCCGGTCGTGCAAGGGGACAGGGCCCTTCCGCTTTGGATCGACATCCTTTTGGGGGCGGGCATCGGGTTTATCAGCGGGCTGGTCGGTATCGGGGGCGGTATTCTATTATCGCCGGTGCTGAACCTCATGGGCTGGAGCAATCCGCGCAAGATCGCCGCGCTGGCCAGCCTCTTCATCCTGGTGAACTCGGTTGCCGTGCTTTGCGGGCAGCTGTACAGCGGGCATTTCCGCCTGGCGATGCCCCTGGCGCTGATCCTGCTGGCGGCAGTGGCCCTGGGCGGGCAGCTGGGCTCCCGGCTCAGCCTGCGTGTCATCCGGCCGGCCGTGGTCCGCGGTCTCACGGGGATCCTCGTGAGCTACATCGGCCTGAAGCTGGTCCTGCTGTATGCGATAGGGGTAAAGATCTGAGCCTGCGTTTTACTGCAGGAGGCGCCGTTTACGAGGCTTTCCCGGCGGCTGTTCGAAATCCATGGATAGCTTATAGCTGCGAGGGAATAAATTCGTAAGAAGCTTCGCTGGGAGGGCATGAATTTATGCCTTGACAAGTATAGCCTAAATCACGACCTATGATCAGTGTTGCGGATGCGCTGGCCGCGGTTCTGCTCCAGAAGCAGGACTATGGCACCGAGACGGTGGAGCTTGCCCAGGCCGTCAACCGGGTATTGGCCCAGGATGTGCGCGCCGACCGGGACTTTCCCGCTTATCACCGTGTGACCATGGACGGGATCGCCATCCGCAGCGAAGCCTTCCGGGCGGGCCGCCGCCATTTTCGCATTACCGGCATCCAGGCCGCAGGACAGCCGCCTTTATTGCTGGACGACCCGGGGACCTGTATCGAAGTGATGACCGGGGCCGTGCTCCCGCCCGGCAGCGATGCCGTAGTGCCGTACGAGGATTGCAGCGAGGGGGACGGAGGATTCACCGTGACGGTGAATAGCCTGGAACAGTTCCAGAACATCCACCGCCAGGGTACGGATGCCGCGGAAAGCACGCTCTTGCTCAAGCCCGGTACCCGGATCCGTCCCGCGGAATCCGCGATACTGGCGACGGTCGGGGCGGCCCAGGTAAGGGTGCGCAGGCATCCCCGGGTCCTGATCTGCTCGAGCGGGGACGAGCTCGCGGATATCGACGAGCCGGTTGCGCCGCACCAGATCCGGCAGTCCAACAGGAGTATGCTGCTGGCCGCCTTGCATCATGAAGGGATCCAGGCCGGCAGCCTGCACCTGCGCGACGATATCGATGTGATGAAAGCCCAGCTCGGCGCGGTGCTGCCGCATTACGACGCGATCCTGATCAGCGGCGCCGTGTCCCGGGGGAAGTTCGACTTCCTGCCCAGGGTGCTGACGGAGCTGGCCCGGAACAACTTCTTCCACCGGGTGGCGCAGAAGCCAGGGAAGCCGCTTCTGTTCGGCATGTTCCGGGCCGGGCCTGTGGTGTTCGGCTTTCCGGGAAACCCGGTGTCGACCCTGGTATGCTACAGCGTGTATTTTCTGCCCTGGCTACGGGCCTCGCTCGGCACGGGCGAGCGCCCGCTGTCCGCGGTCCTCGGCGGGGATATCCGTTTCAAGGCCCCGCTCGACTATCACCTGCTGGTCAGCCTGCAATTCGAGCGGGGACGGATCCTTGCGGAGCCGGTGCCCGGCGCCAATTCGGGAGATCTGATCAGCCTGGTCGCAGCCGACGGCGTTCTTACCCTGCCTGCCGGCCAGGAGCATTTCAAGGAAGGCAGCACCTGGCCGCTGAGCCTGCTGGCGCCATGCTTTTGAAAAGTGAAGCATGAAAAAAGCCGTCCCGGGAGGGACGGCCTGAAAATTTTTTCGTGGGTGGTAACGAGTAAGTGTGTGGTCGATAGTCGGCGGGATTGGGTATTCAATTTTTATTTTGCTCAGTTTCCGAGGTAGCTCTTGAGGAGACCGCATTTGTTCTCGTCACGGAGGCGGGTGATGGCCTTATCCTTGATCTGGCGGACCCGCTCGCGGGTCAGGGCGAAACGCTCGCCGATATCTTCGAGGCTCATCGGGTTTTCGACGCCGATGCCGTAGAACAGTACCAGGACATCGCGTTGGCGCTCGCTGAGCGTTCCCAGCGTGCGGCCGAGCTCGCAGCGGAGCGAGTCGTTGTATTCCAGGTCGGCGTCGGCGGCCTCGGCATTGGGATTCACGAGCACGTCGAGCAGGCTTGCTTCTTCTGCTTCGGCGAATGGCGCATCCATGCTTACATGGCGGGCCGCGACGCCGAGCGTGGTCTCGATCTCCTCGTGGTCGATGTCCAGGAGCTCGGAAAGCTCCTCGACGGTGGGCTCGCGCTCGAATTCCTGCTCCAGCATGGAATAGGCGCGGCTGATCTTGTTGGAGAGGCCCACCTTGTTCAGCGGGAGGCGTACGATGCGGCTCTGCTCGGCCAGGGCCTGGAGGATGCTCTGGCGGATCCACCATACGGCGTACGAGATGAATTTGAAGCCCCGGGTTTCGTCAAATCGCTGTGCCGCCTTGATAAGGCCGAAATTCCCCTCGTTGATCAGGTCGCTCAGGCTGAGGCCCTGGTTCTGATACTGCTTGGCCACCGACACCACGAAGCGGAGATTGGCTTTCGTCAGCTTGTCCAATGCCCTTTGATCGCCCTGCTTGATCCGTACCGCGAGCTGGACTTCTTCTTCCGGCGTTATCAGTTCTACCCGGCCGATTTCCTGGAGGTATTTTTCCAGACTCTGGCTCTCCCGATTCGTAATGCTTTTTGTGATTTTCAATTGGCGCATGGACATAGGCGGAGCGGTTTTTAGCGATGAAAGGATCGTTTTTGCAGACTTCTAACTCACATAACATTGACGTAACTATGGCAAACTTATGCGGGAGCTTAATACAACCCAAAAAAATTTAAGTGCCTTTTAACAGCATTAACCTCGGATTTTAAAGGCGCGTTGGCAAATAAAATTTTGAAAGCTCAACCCTTTTTCTATAATTG
>JASLDA010000274.1 GCA_030151745.1 Chitinophagaceae bacterium
AAACACGCGTCACATGAAAATAGTCAAGCAGGGTGTCCGGAAATGGAGCAATCTCCACCGCACCGTAAGCATGGACGTCACAGACGTCTACGATCTCGCGAACGAGCAGCAGGGATCGGCGCTGGAACGTTACAACGACACTACGAAAGGGATCATGGGCCTTATCAGGGAATCCGTACGCAGCGGGGTGCCCATCCGTCCCCTGGGCGGGAACTGGTCGCTTTCCCCGATCGCCGCGACGCCGGGGATCGTCCTGAACACCAAGCCGCTCAATCTTGTCTTCAGCGTATCCCCGGAAAGCCTGAACCCGGCCTATGCAAAGCCTGCCGGTAAGCTCTGCTTCGCGCAATGCGGCGCCAGCATCTGGGAACTGAACGATTTCCTGCGCCCGAAAGGCCTTTCGCTTTCCGCCTGCGGCGCCAGCAACGGGCAGACGATCGCCGGGGCTATGGCTACCGGTACGCACGGGGCCGCGATCCAGTTCGGCGCCATCCAGGATGCGGCCGTCGGCCTCCACCTCATCACGGGTCCCGACCGGCATATCTGGCTGGAACGGGCCTCCGAGCCGGTCGTAGGCAATGCCTTCGCCGATAAGCTGGGCGCCACCCTGCTGCGCGACGATGAAGCCTTCGACGCGGCCGTGACCGGGCTTGGCGCCTTCGGCTTCGTACACGGCGTCATGCTCGAGACCGAGGACCTGTACCTGCTCGAGGCATACCTGCGCCGCCTGCCGTATGACGATGCCATGAAGCACCAGGTGACGCAGCTGGACTGGACGCTGCCCGCCCTGCCCTATCCCGGCGAAAAGCCCTTCCATTTCCAGTTTCTCATCAATCCCTACGACCTGAAGAACGGCGCATACATGACGACGATGTACAAGCGGCCGTACAAGGAACCCTACGTGAAGCCTCGCCCCAACGGCGAGGGCATCGGTCCCGGCGACGACGCTCCCTGCTTCATCGGCAGGCTGTCCGGCGCGCTGCCGGCGCTGGTGCCGACACTCGTCAACAAGGTGCTGGGAGGAAGCCTGAAACCCTACGAGAAGGTCACGGGCACGCTCGGCGAGATCTTCAACAACACTACCCTGCGCGGGGACGTCGCATCGGCAGCGATCGGATTCGCCGTAAAAGACATTCCGCGCGTGGTGGACCTCCTGCTGCAAGTCAATGCCGGCTACGGGCCTTTCGTAGGTCTGTTTGCGTTCAGATTCGTCAAGAAATCCCGGGCGCTGATGGCCTTCACCCGCTTCGATCCCACCTGCGTGCTGGAGCTCGACGGCGTGCAGTCGCCGACCACGAGCCGGTTCTACGAGACCATGTGGGATACGCTCGATAAGGCAGGCATCGGCTACACCTTCCACTGGGGCAAGATGCACGGCATGACCCCGCAGCGTCTTGAGCGGGCTTACGGGCAGGACGCCGTACGGTTCCAGGCCGCGCGCCGGCGCATCCTGGAACCGGAAGCGATGCTGGCCTTCGATTCAGCCGCCCACCGCAACTGGGGGCTCTACCCCGGGCCGGACGGAACCGTGCTTGTCTGACAAGTCTCCCCCCCCGCGCCGCTGTTCACAGAAGGCCGCTCAATCTAAAATCTTCAATCCGCCTCAATACAGCCATTCCACCTGGCTGCCGGCGCCGCGCAATGCCTGGAGATTGGGCATCAGCAGGCCGATGCGGATGCCTTGGTAGCTGTTCTTTGCCGCATCCCAGCCCTTGATGAGATCGACGCGCATGGTCTTCAGGATCTTGTAGCCGATGCGATCTACGGCGAAGAACGCTTCGCTGTACCAGAAATCATCGTCGCTGTAGAAGCTGTTGGTACCGATGACGAAACTGGTCTTCAGCTGTCGGAGGCCCGGGATCTTATTCGAGATAAAGCCGTTCAGGTTGTACTCCAGGTGCAGCTCGCCGAAATGCTCGCTGGTATTGGAATACCGGTAGAAAGGAGCGAGCTGGAAGGACTTCAGGTAAGGTGCGTTAAGCATTACATCCGCGCGGCCGCCGGCAAAAGGATGGATCAGGTCCGGGAGGCCGACGGATTTCCGGTTAAAGAAGCCGGTGCCGCTCAGGTCGTAGCTGATATTTCCGAGCTGCCGCAGGCTGAAGGAGCCCCGGACACCTGCATGCCATTTATCCCAGTTCACTTCGCTGCCGAGCAGGTCCGGGATGCCCTTCTCGTATTGCAGCCGGAACACCGGCTTTCTACCAGGAATGGATTGCCGGTAATCCGGGTATTCGACATAACGGAAGCCCGGCTGATAACTCAGGCCGATGCGGATCACGGACGCGTCGTGCTGCCTGTACAGGAAGCTTTTCAGGTTGTCCGGGATGTTGGGGGTATAATCGCTGCTGCCCTTATCGCCCCAGGTATAAGTCGTCGCATTTTCGAGCGGCATGCGGCGCTCCCAGGCTGCGCGGCCCCAGATCTGCAGGCCGTTGCCGAAGCTCCGCCGGTAATAGACCGCGCCCGTCCAGCGCTCGTACAGCTTCAGCATATTGTAGTTGAAGACCAGCGTGGAGACGGTGTTTATGAGCGGGATGACGGGATTGTTGCGGTCATACTGGAATACGTAGCGCCCGCCCTCCGCCGAGATCAGCCAGCTTCTTCCGCGCCAGCGGCGGTCGTCCCGGATATAGCTCAGGAGGCCGGTCGCGTTGAAATGCTCGTTGGCGAAGCCGTAGCGCAGCCCTGCGGTGAGCTCCAGCCTCTTCCCGGTGTCGATGCGATGCGACCATTTGATCTGCGGCGCGATGTTGAGCCCTTCGACCGAGTTGAAGTTTACGCTGCGGAGCAGCGATGAGACCCGGAGCCCATTCCGGAAGCCGCTGTCCGAAAAGCTGAGCCCGCCGATCAGGATCTCGCTTATGCTTACGCGGTTTTCCCGGCGCCTCATGGAATCGATCCGCCTCGGGTCGCTCGTCACCAGCCGCAGGGAATCCTTATACCGGTAGTCGCGCTCCTCGTCGCTCTCGAGCGGCAGCGGGCGGGCGTCCTCCCAGTACACGGAATCTTTCTTATTGGCTTCCTTGTCGTATACGGAGATCACTTTGGGGTTAAAAATGCTATCCGGTATCGGCTGATTCACCTTCTGGTTATCGTACACCGTGATGAAATTCCCCCGGATGCCGAAGCCGAACATTCCCGCCGTGATATAGTACTGCTGGTTCTTGATGACCCAGGTATCCTTTTTCAGGGGCAGGAACACCTGGTCGATGCGCAGGGTGTCCAGCTGTTCCAGGCCGTACCGCGCGCTGGTAGCCAGGCTCAGCGAGTGGATGGCCCAGTCGCCGTCGACGATATAGATATGACCGAAGCAGACCGGATCGTAGGGCCGCTTGGGTATCACGCGGATCTTATAGATCACATGACGGCCTTCCTGGAACTCACCTTCGAGCTTGTATTTGTAATAGCCGAGCGCGTTCGAGGCTATCGGGCTGACCAGGCTGCGGCTGCCGTTCAGGGAAATCACCTGGTTGGCATAGAAGGTCAGTACCGGCGGTATCTGTGCAAAGCCCAGTCCGTTCGGGTCCCCGCTCTCCTTTACGGAATGAATGACCGTCCTGTTCTTGCCGGAGATCTGCGAGTAGTAGTCCGCGATTTCCTCGCAGAGATAGATCACTCCCCGCCCGGTGCTGTCGGCCCCGATCTCGCCCTTGTCGATCTTCTCGCCCATGATCTGGTCCGGGACGGAGCTGGTCCGCAGGGCTCCTTTCAGGTAGATCGAGGTCTGGAAGTTCTGCACCTGCCTCAGGTGCTCCTCCCGCCTCTTTATGGCCTCGCGGATGATACGGTAAGCCGGGTCCTCGTCGCTGGCCCGGACTACCACTTCCTTCATTTCGAGGGACTGCTCCGCCAGCTTGAAGTCGTGGTGCGCTTGTTCGCCGGCGCCGATATTCAGGCTGAAGGTCGTCTGCCCGTAACCGATATACTGGCAGGTGATCACATAGGAGCCGGCAGGCAGATCGAGCTGGTAGATGCCGGACGCATTGGCCGCGGTACCGTTGGTAGTCCCTGCGACGAATACAGTCGCGAAAGGCAGGGGCTCGCCTTTGGCGCTGCGGACGGTCCCACTTAGCGTACCCGCCATCGAGGCGGCAGAAAATAAGGTGCAGAGAAAAAATGCAATGATAAAAGAGCGCATAGTGTGTGGTAACGGCGTGGCTTAGAAAAGTCCGAAAAGCTGGGCGTCGATGCGGCGGACAACCTCCGCCAGGTCCTCCTCCCGCGATTCGAAATCCAGCATATCGACGTCGATGATGAGCAATGGACCGGCCTTGTAGGTATTGATCCAGGCATCGTAGAAACCGTTCAATCGCTTGAGATAGTCCAGCCGGATATTCTCCTCGTAGTCGCGGCCCCTTTTCTGGATCTGGTCCACCAGCTTGGGGATGGAGGCCTTCAGGTAAATGAGCAGGTCCGGGGGATGCACGAGCTGCGTCAGCGTATCGAACAGCGAGGTATAATTGTCGAAATCCCGCTTCGTCATCAGTCCCATATCGTAGAGGTTGGGAGCGAAGATCTGGGCGTCCTCGAAGATGGTGCGGTCCTGGATCACGCTTTCGCTGCCGTTGCGGATGGTAAGCAGCTGCTGCAGGCGGTGGTTGAGAAAGTATATCTGCAGGTTGAAGGACCAGCGCGTCATGTCCTCATAAAAATCCGTGAGATACGGGTTGCGGTCCGTGTCCTCGAAATGCGGGCTCCAGCCGTAATGCCTTGCCAGCAGGGCCGTAAGGGTGGTTTTCCCGGCGCCGATATTCCCGGCTATCGCGATATGCTTGGGCTGCTTATGATCAGACATGCGGCTCTAAAATGCCGCCAAGATAAGCCGGCCGGCGCGACTCCCCAGCGGCAGCCGCAGGATTTCCTTGCAAAGCTCCCGATGTCGGATGAAGTTGGATGGGATTGGATGAAGTTGGATAATGTTCTTCCCCGAGAATCCTGCTGCCTCTATCCAACCTTATCAAACCCCATCCAACTTCATCCAACCAAACAGGCTCCAGCTTTATTCCCCGCTTTCACCCCTTGCGCGGCGGGGCTGCGTCCCGGGAACTATGATCCGCATCAGCTGCTCCACTTCCCGTGCCTTGTCTTCCTCCCGCGCATAGCGGTAGCATAGCGCCAGCTCTTCCATCATCTTAAACATGATGCGGCGGGCATCCAGCGGCGCATACAATGCCGGATCGCTCCTGACGCCGATCTTATGCAAATAAGCTTCGACTTCGCGGCGGGTATACACTCCGCCGTTCATCGGGTCCACGAAGAAGGTCAGCTTCGGAACACTGTCGTGCTCCGGGTCCAGGAAGGGGTTCACCGAGTCGATATAGGCAAATACGAGCTGGCGCGGGATGTCGACGGCGAATATGGGTACATCCAGCATCTCGCAAAGCGTCAGGTACAATATCCCGAACGTGTAGCCATTTCCCTGCCGGCTTTCGATGGCCTTGTTTATGAAGAAATGCTGCGGATCGCGGGCAGACAATTCATGCCCCTGCAGCTTGTAGTAATTGAACAGGATGCTGTTGAGAACATTCACCTTCTCCAGGGGCGTCAGGTAGTTGTTCAGCTCCAGCCAGATGTTCCGGCGCATGGCATCGATCTGCGCGAGCATGGACTGGGGCTGCAGCTCCGGGTAATGGAGCCGGCACAGGAGGATGGCGCCGCGCAGCAGGGCGGGCTTACGCTCCATGCTCCAATCGTAGAAATCATGCTCCAGGTCCTGGAAATGGACCCGATGGATCAGGGTCTCGATCCGCTGCTGCACGCCCTGATCCTGCGTATGCTCCCAAAGTAGCTCCAGATCCGGAATGATCGACTTCCCGTAATCCAGAATCTTATCGGCTACCGTCTCGTAAACTTCGGTGTCCGGGTCATCGATCAGTCGTAACAACGCCCGCACCTGCCTGTCCTTCCCCATATTGCCTGTGTTATTTCGTCATCAATATACAACCTGCGTGGCCTGAAAGCGCCCCTGGGGCTGCGAATGATATTGAAAACGCAATTTTCCCGCCGTTTCATACCCCGGGCGTGCCCGTTAACGAGCGTTCGACAATCTTCCGGGCCGGGCCCGCGTATTGTATTTATAAAAAAGACCGCCACGCGGGCGGTCTGCATATCATCCGGGTAAGGTCAGCTTGCGCCCGAAGCGCTAGCTTTTCTTCTTCGGAGCACTGGCCTTGGCCGCGGGGGCCTTCTTCGCCGCGGTTTTCTTGGCGGCGGCCTTTTTAGGGGCGGCAGTCTTGGATTCCGAAGCCGACTTCCGGGCGGACTTCTTGGTTTTGGGCGTAAAAGCGTCCGGGTCTACCTGGAGAATCAGGCCCTTCACCGTTTCGAGCGACATCTCGGCAAAATCCTCCGCGGCATACTTCTCACCGTCCGCCTTGCGCGGAAGCTTCAGCATTTCCTTACCGAAACGGATGAAGGGGCCCCAGCGCCCGTTCTCGATCGCGATGTTCTCGCCGGGCCATTCGCGGATAAAGCGCTTTGCTTCCTTTTCCAGCTTGGCCGAGACCAGCTCATCGATATCGCTCTGGGTCAGGTTGTCGAAATCGTAGCGGCGGGGAACGTTGATGAACAGCTCGCCCCACTTGATGAAGGGGCCGAAACGGCCTTTGCCCTTGCTTACCGGCACGCCCTCGTAGAAGCCGATGGGAGCGTCTGCAGCCTGCTTTTCGCGGATGATCGCGATGGCCCGTTCCATATCCACGTCCAGCGGATCTTCCCCTTTCGGGATGGAAATGAACTGATCGCCCCATTTCACGTAAGGGCCGAAGCGGCCGACGCCTATGGTTACTTCCTTTTCCTCGTGCTCGCCCAGGTTGAGCGGCAGCCTGAACAGGTCCAGAGCTTCCTCCAGGCTGATGCTGCTGATGCTCTGGTCGCTTTTCAGCTTGGCGAACCGGGGTTTTTCGTCATCGCTCGTATTCCCGATCTGCACCATGGGCCCGAACCTGCCGAGCCGTGCGATTACGGGCTTGCCGGATACCGGGTCTTCACCCAGCAGGCGTTCGCCGGCGGCCCGGCCCGCATGCTCCATCGTCTCTTCGACCTCCTGGTGGAAGGGGCCGTAAAAACGCGACAGCATCTGGCTCCAGTCTTCCTTGCCCTGGGCGATCTCGTCGAATTCCTCTTCGATGCGCGCCGTAAAATTATAGTCCATCACGCGCTGGAAATGCTCGGCCAGGAAGTCCGTGACCACGGTTCCCAGGTCCGTGGGAAAGAGCTTTGCGCGCTCCGCCCCGACGTTTTCGCGGTGCACCTGCTTGGAAATGGTTTCTCCGGAGAGGGTCAAAGTCGCGTACTCCCGGGGGGTGCCGTCCTTGTCGCGGCGCTCTACGTATCCCCGCTGCTGGATCGTCGAGATCGTAGAAGCGTAGGTAGAAGGGCGCCCGATGCCGAGCTCTTCCAGCTTCTTTACCAGAGACGCTTCCGTGTACCGGGGCTGGGGGCGGGTGAAGCGCTGGGTCGCGTGCATTTCCTGGAATGCAGGCTGCTGCCCTACGGTCAGCGGCGGGAGCACCCCGTCTTCGGTCTCGTCGCCGTCTTCGTCGTCCCGGCCTTCGCTGTACACCTTCAGGAAGCCGTCAAAACGCAGGACCTCGCCCGTTGCCGTCAGCGGATCCGGCTGCGTGGAAACGGCGATCTTCGCGATGGTGCGCTCCAGCTGGGCATCCGCCATCTGGCTGGCCATGGTGCGCTTCCAGATCAGCTCGTAAAGGCGCTGCGTATCGGCATCTCCGATGCGCTGCACGTTCATATCCGTCCGAAGGATGGCCTCGTGCGCTTCCTGGGCACTCTCGTTCTTGTTCTGGAAACGGCGTTCCTGGTGATACTGCGCCCCGTACTGGTTCGCGATCGCCTCCCGGGCTGCTTCCCGGGCCGTGTCCGACAGGTTCACGGAGTCGGTCCGCATATACGTGATCTGGCCGCCTTCGTACAGGCGCTGGGCCAGCATCATGGTCCTCGAGACGGAGTAACCGAGCTTACGGCTGGCTTCCTGCTGCAGCGTTGATGTGGTAAAAGGCGCCGCCGGGCTTTTCCGCGCCGGCTTCACCTGCACGTCGGCGACCGTATAGGAAGCTCCGATGCAGCGGCGCAGGTATTCCTGGGCATCGGATTCCTGCTCAAGCCGCTCCGGTCCCTCTGCTTTGAAAGTGACATTGCGCTTGCTGAGATCCGGGGCGGAAAAAAGCGCCTCGATCTTGAACGAGCTCTTGGGCGCGAAGCCGAGAATGCTGCGCTCCCGCTCCACGATCAGGCGTACGGCGACGCTCTGGACCCGGCCTGCGCTGAGATTGTTGCGCATGCT
>JASLDA010000304.1 GCA_030151745.1 Chitinophagaceae bacterium
TTCCGCCGCCAGCACGGAAAAATCCGCCGAGCAGCTCCCCCGCGTACAGGTGGGCGACGACTGCGAGGAGCAGAAGCTGCTAGAAGCCTGCCTGGAAGTGATCCGGACCGGCGCAGTAGTCGGCATGCAGGACATGGGTGCGGCAGGCATCACCTGCTCGACCTCCGAAATGAGCGCCAAGGGCGAGCACGGCATGATCATCCACCTGGACCGCGTGCCCATCCGCCAGGCGAACATGAAGCCCTGGGAGATGCTGCTCTCCGAAAGCCAGGAGCGCATGCTGATCGTCATCAAGAAAGGCCAGGAAGCGGCAGTGAAAGCCGTCTTCGACAAATGGGACATCCATTGTGCCGAGATCGGCGAAGTGACCGCCGAGCAGCGCCTGAAGTATTATATGGACGGCGAGCTGATCGCCGACGTCCCGGGCGAAAGCCTGGTGCTGGGCGGAGGCGCCCCCGTTTACGAGCGCGAATACAGCGAGCCCGATTATTTCAGGCAAATCCAGGCCTTCGACCCGGCCTCCATCGCGCAGCCGAACGACTACAAGGAAGTCGCGTTCCGCCTCGTGCAGCTCCCGAACATCGCGTCGAAGCGCTGGATCTATGAGCAGTACGACAGCATGGTAATGACCGGCAACACGCATACCAACGCCCCGAGCGACGCGGCGGTCGTACGCGTTCACGGCTCCGAGAAGGCCCTGGCCGTCACCACCGACTGCAACAGCCGCTACGTATTCGCCGACCCGTACAAGGGCGCGATGATCTCCGTGGCCGAAGCGGCGCGCAACATCGTCTGCAGCGGCGGCACCCCGGTAGGCGTCACCAACTGCCTCAACTTCGGCAATCCCTACAATCCGCAGGTCTACTACCAGTTCGTGCACGCCATCAAGGGCATGGGCGCGGCCTGCGAGAAGTTCCATACCCCGGTGACCGGCGGTAACGTGAGCTTCTACAACCAGGGCCCGGACGGCGCGGTCTACCCGACTCCGACCATCGGCATGGTAGGCGTGCTGGATACGATGATGAACAAGATGGGCCTGCGCTTCCAGCATGCAGGCGACCTGATCTATCTCGTAGGCGAAAGCAAGGACGATATCAACTGCTCCGAGTATCTGCACCACCTCTGCGGCGTGACGCACAGCCCGGCGCCGCATTTCGAGCTGGATACCGAGTACGCTGTGCAGCAGAGCATCGCGAAGCTTATCGAGCGCGGCACCATCAAGTCCGCGCACGACGTCAGCGAAGGCGGCCTGTTCACCTGCCTGCTGGAAAAGGCCATGGGCAGCGGCCACGGCTTCCATATCACGACCGATACTTCCGTTCGCAAGGACGCCTTCCTCTTCGGCGAGGCGCAGAGCCGCATCGTTGTAACGGTGAATCCGGACCTGAAGACCCTGTTCGAAGCCGAGGTCGGCGTACCGCATAGCCTGCTGGGCCGCGTCGCGCCTACGGCCGAGATCACGATCGACGAGCAGGGCTGGGGCTACCTGGGCGAGTGGCAGGAAGCATATGATACGGCGCTGGAAAAGCTGCTGACGGCGTAGAGTATGTCAGCGCGCCATAAAGCGCCTCCCCGGCCGCCACTCATTGAACATTAAACATAAAATCCGCCCGGTGGGCGGATTTTTTTTCCTGATACCCGAAAACAGGAAGGCATTCCGCGCGAAAAACAATAGTTCGCGGCTGGCAATTGCACCTGTAACTTTCAGCTCCAAAGCAAAGCCACGCCCAATGGACACCCAGCAAAACGAAAGCACGAGCACTCCTTCGAACGATACGGCTCCGAAGGTCACCGGGATCGGCGGGATCTTTTTCTTTTCCGACAACCCCGCCGAGACCCGCGCCTGGTACGCCCGGAATCTGGGCCTGGAATTCAACGACTGGGGCGGCTGCGGCTTCGATTCCCGGAACATCGATCGTCCCGAAAAGGTCGACTCCCTGCAATGGACGCTGTTCAAGACCGGCAGCGATTACTTCGCCCCGTCGAAGAAAGAGTTCATGATCAATTACCGCGTACGGCATATCGAGGCGCTCCTGGACCGGCTCCGCGATAACGGCGTGACGATCCTCAGCGATATCACGACATACGATTTCGGGAAATTCGCGCATATCCTGGACGCCGACGGCAATAAGATCGAGCTCTGGGAACCCGCCAACGAATAAGCTTTCCGTCAAACCGGCTACCACGTACAATGGATCATTCACGCGTCTATAAAATGAAATTCGCGGGCGTCTACCCGCTTTACCTTGCCAAAGCCGAACGCAAAGGCCGGACGAAGGAAGAGCTCGACACGGTGATCGAATGGCTGACCGGGTACGATGCGGCCGGGCTGCAAACGGCGCTGGACACCGGCGTCGACTTTCAGACCTTTTTCGCCCAGGCCCCGCGGCTCAACCCCAATGCGTCGATGATCACCGGCGTCATTTGCGGCTGCCGCATCGAGGAAATCGAGGACGAGCTGATGCGGAAGGTCCGCTATCTGGACAAGCTCGTGGATGAGCTTGCAAAAGGTAAGGCTATGGAAAAGATCCTGAGGAAATAGCCGCAGCGCTGCCGGTGCAGTGCCGCTCCGCCCGCAAATGAAAAACCTGGAGCGGTTTTCCCGGTTCCGCTCCCCGGGGGACTTAAATAATCAGGTTTTATTTAACTGACCGGCAGCATTAAAATCGCCTTCGTCTGAGCTGCAATCCGTAATTTTTCCCCAATGAACTTTTTCAAAAGGCTTTTCGGAAAATCAGACAGGCAGGCTGAGCCGGATTACTATGGGGAAACGGATTCCGCAAGCGGCCATACCGAGGCGCTTGAAAAAACGGTATTCCCGGACCAGGATCCCCTGCCGGCAAAGGCGCCTGAACGCGTTGAGAATGCAGTAGAGAGCAGTCCTGTCCGCGTCAACTCACCCGAGCTGTTCAGCGAGGAATTGTACGATTCGCTGAACCGCTACTATTCCGCGCCGGAGCTGCAGATCGACCTGGACCTGAAGGATGGCGAGGGGACCAGGCTCGCGGCGCACGAAGCGTTCAACGGCACATTCGGCGAGTGGCAGAACATCCAATCTGCCTGGGACCGGCGATCGGTGCTGTTCGCACTCTGGGACCAGACCGAGTTTAATAAGCTCCGGAAATGGCAGATCGTGGAGCGATTCGTGAAAGACCGCGCCGCGATGGACGCCGTGCAGTTTCAGAAAGAAAATATCTCCGCGGATGATTTCCAGGACATCAGGCTGATCATCGCCTTATCCAGGCTGTATAGTGTGCTGGATTCCCCCCCGACCGCGATGCGCTACGCGAAGGGCGCCTATGAGTTGCGTCCGGATCTGGACATCGCGAAGGTAGAATACGCGAATGTGCTGCACCTTTCGGGATCGGCGGAGGACAAGGAGCTTGCACACAGCCTGATGAACGAGGTCATCGAGAAAAAGATCGCAGCGGCGGACTCCGGCCGCGAAGTCCCGCTGTTAAACTATTTCATGTTCGCCCCGGGCTATATCGACTCCCCGGTGTTCGCCGCGAGCTTTCTATGGGCGGGGAACAGCGATGCCGAAGCCTGGAACAGGCTGGCCGAAGAATACTACTGGAGCCCGGAGTTCCGGTATGAACACGCCGTTTTCCTGAGTAAAAACGGGGAACCGTTCAAGGCGATGGCAAAGCTGAAGGTGCTGGCCGATGAGTTTCCCTGGTACAAGAAAGGCGTTCTAGCCGCAATGGACGCCATTCAGCGGCTCAGGACCCAATCGAACGATCAGACGGTCATGGGCCCGGAACTGGCGCGGATGCTGCAATACCAGGCTATGTGGAACAGTTAATAACCTCCAATCAAGGTGACACCTCCGTTGGAGGTGTCACCTTGATTGGACCGCAACGCCTGTGGGCCTGTCATTCGCACTGCAGGAAAGCCGGACCCGAGCCGGCGGCGGAAAATGCCTCCAGGGCCATGACGCTCAAGATCCTAGTGCTGATCTTCCTGGCGTCCGGGATCTTCAGTGCCGCCGGCGCCCAGACAAGCTTGACCGGCG
The DNA here is from genome assembly GCA_030151745.1 of Chitinophagaceae bacterium. Classification (GTDB taxonomy): domain Bacteria; phylum Bacteroidota; class Bacteroidia; order Chitinophagales; family Chitinophagaceae; genus UBA1952. Next base: position 4,016 of record JASLDA010000304.1, read on the forward strand.
TCGTGACAGTTGCGGGAACGGAGGATCGCCTGTCCTTTGTCAATATCGGCATCCGGCATAAGAACTTAGGAACCGTATCCCGGATCGACGGGACATTCTCCCTTAGCATCCCCGGGCAGAATGAAAAAGACACGCTGGTCTTTTCGATGCTGGGCTACGAAGAGCTGCTTGTACCGATCAGGGATATCATCGGAGGCGGCCGGAAGCAATTCGGATTAAAGGCGGAGCCAGCCAGGCTGAACACGGTCACCGTTTCCGCCGGGAAGCTGACCGAGCGGAAGTTCGGAATTACCAGCCACGGGGCGTTGATGCATATTTCCGACGGGAGCACCAACCAGGACGATATCTTCGAAATTGCGCAGCTCGTCAAGCTCGATACCCTTCGCTCCAGGCTCACGTCCGTCAATCTATACCTTAACGCATCAAGAGAGGACAGCGGAACATTCAGGATCAATTTCTACAGGTTTGACGGCAGCAGGCCTGCCGAACGGATTATCGAACGGAGCATCATTCAGAAAAAGAAAATTCAGGAGGGCTGGCTGAAATTCGATCTGGCCGAATACGGAATCTACCTGAAAGGGACTTTTGTTGTTGCCCTTGAGTTCATTCCCACGAAGGACAAGAGCAGCCCGATCTACTATGAGCTGAAACTTGGCGGCTCATCGAAGAGCTTCGTCAGAACCAGCAGCCAGGGCGACTGGAGCGTGCCCCCTCATCACTACCGCCTTTTCGTAACCGCGCTCGTGGCCGACAGGAAGGACAAAAAGCGGCCAGACAATCCGGAAGAAAAGGAATCGCTCCCGGCTTTCGCGCTCTACTCGGAATCTGTACGGGATTCATTCTACATTTTCATCCGCTCACCGAAGCAGCCTGCAAAAAAGGGCACCCGGAACCTGCCCGTGATCTACTTGCTGGATGCCAATGTCTACTTCGATCACGTGGCCGAGGCCTTGGAGGAAAATAATATCGGGGCGATGCTGGTCGGCATCGGCTACAAAGACGTGATGGCCATGGATTCGCTACGCAAGAGGGACTATCTGTATCCCCGGGCGGCAGCCGCTGACGAGCCCCGGATCGGCGGGGGAGCCCAGGCATTCCTGGCATTTATCGAAACGGAGCTGAAGCCCTGTATCAATCGTCGTTATGCTGCAGATACGGGCAACCAGACGCTGATGGGGCATTCGTTCGGCGGCTACTTTGTACTCTACGCCTTGCTTCGGAATACAAAGCGGCATACAGCCACCTTCCGGCGATACGTAGCGGCAAGCCCGTCGCTTGACTACTCGGACCGGTACCTGCTGAAGCAATTTCAGGACACGGCCGACACCGCCTCCCCGGGCACGCTGGTGCTCACGTACGGAGGACGGGAAGACAGCGAGGACGGCGGCTCTGGCACTGAAGGGATCGACAATTTCAATCGGCTGAAAACCCTGCTGTCGGAAAAACGATACGGGAACATCAGGCTGAAAGCCCAGATCTATCCGACATCCGGGCATATGGAAACCGCGGTTCCCACATTCACCGGATCCGTACGGGACTTAAAATAAACAGGGGATCGGGCAACGGTAAGCGGAAACCAGGTGCCGGCTCTTACTTCACTGCCGTATAAAGGCTCGTGATTCCCAGGGTCAGCGCCCTGGCTTTCGGTTGCTGAAAGCCGCAGCGGCTGAGCATCTGCGTGAACGCGCCGCCTTCCGGGAAAGCCGCGACGGACTCCGGCAGATAGGTATAGGCGCGGCTGTGCTTCGATACCAGCTTGCCGATGGCCGGCAGGATATAGCGGAAGTAGAATTTATAGAGCTGCGCGACCGGGAACCTGCGCGGCTGGGAGAACTCCAGGATCACCACCTTGCCGCCGGGCCGCAGCACCCGCTGCATTTCCCGCAGGCCGGCTTCCAGGTGCTCGAAGTTGCGCACGCCGTAGGCGCACATCACCACGTCGAACGACGCATCTGCGAAAGGCAGCGCTTCGGAATCGCCTTCGCCGAGCTTGATACGGCTGTCCAGCTGTAAATCCGCAACCTTTTTCACACCGATCTCCAGCATGCCCCTGGAGATGTCGACGCCGGTGATGCCTGCGCCCGGGATGGCCTTCGCCGCGGCTATCGCCAGGTCCCCGGTGCCCGTGGCTACGTCGAGGATGTCATTGGGCCGGACGGCAGCGACCTCGCGGATGGCCTTTTTTCGCCAGCCTTTGTCGATACCCATCGACAGGAAGTGATTCAGAAAATCGTACTTGCCCGCGATCCCGTCAAACATCTCGGCGACCTGTCCCTTCTTGCTGAGCGTCGATCCCGCATCCGGCAGAACGGCCGCCCCACCCTGTGCATCCTTGTTCATGAATGCAAAAGTACGGGGAGCTGCTGCTGCGAGCTGAATTCAAAATTTAGAATGCAAAATGCAAAGCCCATGTCGGGAAACAAGGGGAACGGCGGGTGTAAAGCCGGTGTCCAAGACATCGGCGCCCGCTAATTTTTCCGATGCATAGGCCCTTGTAACCGCGTCAATCGTGGTTTTTGCCGTCCGCATCCGTGCTGTCTACCACATACAGCGGGCGGTTGCGCACATTGCTGATGATCCTCGCGATATACTCGCCGATGATCCCCACGCTGAGCAGCTGCACCCCGCCCAGGAAGGTCACCGAGATGATGAGCGATGCCCAGCCCGGTACCGTATTGTGCCCGATGAAATAGCTGTACAGCGCATAGATGCCGATCAGGAACGAGATCCCGCAGACGATGAAGCCCAGGCTGGTGGCCCATTTCAGGGGCGAGTCGGAAAACGCGGTGATGCCGTTGAAGGCCAGGCGCAACATCTTCTTGAAGGGATAGTTCGTCTTGCCGTACTTCCGCTCGTCGCGGTCGAAGTAGACGTAAGTACTCCTGAAGCCCAGCCAGGCGATCTGCCCGCGGAGGTATTTGTCGTACTCCTTCATCTGCTTCAGGTATTCCAGCACATCGCGGGAAATAAGGCGGAAATCGCCTACGTCCAGCGGGATCTCGAAAGAGACCAGGCGGGCCAGGATCCGGTAAAAGGCCCGGGCGGTGAAGCGCTTGAAAAAGGTTTCTCCTTTCCGCGCCTTGCGCTTGGCGTACACGACCTTATAGCCATCCTGATAAGCCTGGTACATCTCGGCAATCAGCTCCGGTGGGTCCTGCAGGTCCCCGTCGATGGTCACTATCGCCTCTCCCTTGGCGTAATCCATGCCCGCGGTGATCGCGATCTGGTGCCCGAAATTCCGGCTGAAATTGATATAATGCAGGCGGGGCCTGTCGCTGCAGGCTTCGATCAGCTGCGAAAGCGAGCTGTCCCGGCTGCCGTCGTTGACGAAGATGATCTCGTAATCCGGCGTGATGCCTTCCGCTGCCGCCACCATGCGTCGTACCAGCTCGGGAATGATCAATTCTTCATTGAATACCGGGACGACAATGGACAATTTGACGGGAAGCTGCGACTGCATGGCTGCAAATTAGCTGATTAACAAATTATACCGGGCGTCGCCTGATTTTGTCAGGACGCTTCGCGCGCAGAAGCGTTCCAGGCCAATCAACGGACAAAACTGGACAGCGCCCGGCATAACAGCTCAGCTCAGGGCTCCTGTCCCGGCGAATTGCCCGCCCCCGGCTCTATATGCAGGATCTCCACGCTGCGGAATTGCTCCTTCGGCGTCCAGCGATAGCGCGACTTTACCTTCGCCTTGACCTCGTCTTCCCAGAGCATGACGTCCATCCCGGGCTGCAGCGCGGCGCTGTCGGCAACGCGCAGCGCCTTCCCTTTCATATTCAGTACCTCGCGATACCAGTACAGGGGATAGTCGTCCCCGCAGATGATATCGGCCTGCAGCTCCCTGCGGCCCGACAGCGCTTCCTTAAGGTACACGCCGGCATCATGAGTACCGGCCGCCGTATACGGATCCTGGGAGTCGAGGCTGCTCTGCGCAACAACGACGTATGCGGGGACTGCCAGCGCCAGCAGCAGGGCCGCCGGCAGGAAATTCCAGCGCCATGGCATCGATGCCCAGGGCCAGGCAGCCAGCACCCGGCAAACCTGGTCGAGGAACAGGCCGCAGAGCAGCGCCATAAACGGGTAAGCAGGCAGCATGTACCATCCGAGCTTGGTGGCCGCGGCGCTTATGATCAGCATTATGCTCAGCATGCAGGTCAGGCTCAGCACGCCGAGCCGCCGCCAGGCCGTTTCCCGGGAGAAGAGCGCGGCAAAGGCAGCAGGCAGCAGCAGGAAATACCAATAGCTGAAACCACCCTCGCGCAGCCAGCGCCAGTAGTACCAGAAATCGCCTTTGTGTGTTTCGAGCGCCGTGCCGTAGCGTCCGCCGAGCTCATTTTCCCAGACCAGCTGCAGATAACCCGGCTGCAGCCGCTCCCGCCATACATAGTATCCGCCTGCGATCAGCAGGAAAATACCCAGCCCCGTCCAGAATGCGCCGCTGCGCAGGATCTTCCGCAGGCTCCGCGTCCATACGACCAACCCCAGCAAAGCGGGTGTAATGAAGAGCCCCGCAACGCCTTTGGTCATCACCGCCCCGGTGAGCGCGAGAAAGCAGGCTATCAGGCTTATCCCCCGCTCCGTCCTGAGATAGTCCAAAAGACTGCCGGCCGCAATGACCGTAAGCAACGTCAGCAGGGAATCGTAATCGCCGGTGCGCGTGCCGTGATTCGCCACGTAGCCTCCGGCAGTGGTCAGGATTATCACGGCCAGCAACCCCGGTATCCAGCGCCCGGTATGCCGCTTGGCGAGCCCCAGAATATAGAAGCCGGTCAGCGCGGCGAATATGGCGGACGGCAGCCGGACGGAGAGCTCGTTGTAGCCGAAAGTGCCTTGGGTGAATGCAAGAATCCAGGTGAGCAGGGGCGGCTTGGTATTCCAGGTTTCCGGGTGATGCGAGATATAGGTGACGATCCGGTTGCCGTTCTGGTTCATCTCCAGGGCATTCTGCGCGTTTCGCATCTCATCCCAGGTCAGCAGCGGCAGCTCATCCAGGTGCGCGAACAACGGGATTGCCATGATAAGCCCGGCGGCAAGCCAGGCCAGCCAGGCGGCATTCTTATGTAAGAAGGAGCGGAGGTTAGCCAAGTTATGCGTCGTGTGAATGGGTAGATGCCTTCGGCATGGACGGGTAATACATCATCCGTAAAGTTCCAGATGGACGTGCTTTTTATCGTATCCCATGGCCAGGATGCGTTCACGGGCTTCGTCCACCATGGCTTTCCAGCCGCAAAGCATGAACTGCGCCGGCTGACGGTCCCGGCAGAGGGCCTCGTACACGGGATGCACGTACCCGCGGTGCCCCTCCCAGGCCTCGCGGCTCAGGGTCGGGTGGTAATGAAAGCCCGGCAGGACCGATTGCAGCTCGCTCAGCTCCTGGTGGTAGAGCAGGTCCATCCTGCTGCGGCAGCCGAAGACCAGATGTATCGGCGCATGTTCCCGGGGATTCGCCGCCAGGTAGCGCAGCATGCTCCGGAAGGGAGCCACGCCGGTGCCTGTGCAGATCAGGAACAGCTCTTCCCCGATCGTCTCCGGCAGCACGAACACGCCGTGCGGCCCGCGCAGGGTCAGCTCGCTGCCCTCTGACACCTGGTCAAACATATAGGTAGTGCCGGCTCCGCCTTCCAATTGTACGATGACGAGCTCGATGATATTGCTGCCGTCCGGGGCCGAGGCAATGCTGTACGAGCGCCAGCGCCGGTTGCGTTGCTCATGTATAGGCAAGTCCAGGGTCACGAACTGCCCCGGCTTAAAGTCGAATACGCCGGTTTCCGGCAGCTCGATAAAGAACCGCCTCGTAGCCGGGCTCACCGCCTCGATCCGGCGGACTATGCCGCGCTGCCATTGAGGTAACATAAGTTCAAGGTACGAATTCGTCAGCTCGGCAAGCGGCTCCCTATGACTTTCAGGGAAGAGAAGCCCCGGTCTTTGATATCCGGGCAAATACACGGCGCTTCGCTGCAGCAAGGCCGCCTCCGGACCTTCATCCGGGAAATGTCTTTGTCTTTTCAGCGGCACTACCAGCGCCGGCAGAAGCTCTCAAGACATCCCCCAGCTGCCGCGGCTTTTTTCAAGCAATGCCCTGCACTATCTTTCCAAACCAACTTCCAGCTTTTCCGCAGGAAGTCTATTGGTTGGTTTTGCCGATGCTATAGCGCGCAGCGATGCGGGCACTGCGAGCATAATTCAATTATTTGGCGATGACATAAATTTCGCCTGCAATGTCAGGATATCTTTCGCCTAACTGCAGAAATGCATAAAGCATTTCCTTGCTCCAGGAAGCATGAATCTGACCATTGGAAACAGGCTTAAGCCAATAGCCTCCATAATGAACGACAGACAGCCCTGCCTGCAGAAAATGTTGCCTGAATAATTCCGGGCTGTAAATTCTTCGATGTCCGTGGTGAATATCAAGCTCGCTCATGGCATCCTCCCCTTTAAGCAATCCCATCATAACTGCAGCCTGCCGGTGAAGCGACCTGCTGTTCGGAACGGCAGATAATATGATACCGCCAGGCTGGAGCAATTGTTTAACATTCTCCAGTATAGCAACCGGGTCTTCCACATGTTCCAGCACGTGCCCGAGAATGATATTGTCGTATTTTTTATTCGGCTTAAAATCCTCAAAAAGCGCATTCACCACTTCAGCCTTAGGAAATTTCTTCGCCAGTTCCTTACAGAATACCTCCGACCCATCAACCAATGTCAATGGCCGATGTAATTTGTATAAATACTCGGTCATTATTCCTTCTGCCGGACCCAATTCCAATATTGTTCCTGCTTTTAGAAAGCGCTTGAATATTTCATAGCTATACTCGATGGTCATTGTGTTTGCCATCGTCGTATACAAAGAGTCTTTGGCAATCGCTTCAAGACGCTGCTGCTCCTGGTTCATCGGATTTTTCTTTTAAATATTGCTTGCATTCAATGCTGTGCAGGACAGGAAGCATATGCCGGGCCTATACAGCCGGCTTACCTTCACTAGCGGCACTGTAACCGGAATCTGAATCTCCAATCATTGCCGAAATATCATACGCCTTACTAAGCGCCTTTATTACAGCCGATTGGGGATTTTCCTTCTGACGAGGCAAAAATATCGTTTGCTCAACATCCCCGAAACAGAGGGGCTATCCCGATGAGAGACATGACAAATAAAAAACTGTTGAACGAAGACCGTTCAACAG
>JASLDA010000309.1 GCA_030151745.1 Chitinophagaceae bacterium
CTATTCCTGGTCTCCGGCCACCGGCCTGAGCTGCACCACCTGCGATAACCCGACCGCCGCCCCGGCCTCGACGACAACTTACACCGTAACCGGCACGGCCAATGGCTGCAGCAGCAGCGCGACCGTCGTCGTTACCGTATTGCCGGTCCTGAACGTGACTATTTCCGGTCCTTCCGGCATCTGTGCGGGCAGCGGCGCCACGCTCACGGCCACCGGCGCAACCAGCTATTCCTGGAGCCCGGCTACCGGCCTCAGCTGTACAAGCTGCGCCAACCCGACGGCAAATCCTGCAGCTACGACAACCTATACCGTTACCGGCATCGCTTCCGGCTGCAGCGCAACCGCAACCCACACGCTGACGGTCAATCCCAAGCCGGCGGTCAGCGCGGGCGGCGACAAGGCGATCTGTGCCGGGGCTTCCGCAAGCCTGACGGCCAGCGGGGCTTCCACATATACCTGGACACCGGGCAACTCGACCGGAGCGACGCTCAGCGTGAGCCCGGGTACGACGACGAAGTATTTCGTCACCGGCACGGACGCCAACGGCTGTTCCAATACGGACTCGGCACTGGTAACCGTCAATCCGCTCCCGACGGTAAGTGCGGGGAATAACACCAGCATTTGCCCGGGCGGCTCCGCGAATCTTACGGCTACCGGCGCCGGCACCTAGGTCTGGAGCCCCGCCGGCACGCTCAACAGCGCTACCGGGGCTACGGTCACGGCCACTCCAGCAGCAACGACGACATATACTGTAACGGGTACCGATGCCAATGGCTGTGTCAATACGGCGAACGTGACCGTGGCCGTGAATGGCACGCCGAATATCACCGTCACAGGCAACCAGACCATCTGCGCGGGAGGCTCTGCCAGCCTGACCGCTGCAGGCGCCAACAGCTTCAGCTGGAGCCCCGCTACCGGACTGAGCTGCTCGAGCTGCGCCAACCCGACGGCGACACCGGCGGCCACTACCACCTATACGGTAACTGGAACCAGCGGCGTAGGTTGCACCGGTACCACGACGGTGACCGTGACGGTCAACCCCAAGCCGGTGGTCGATGCCGGCAACGATACGGCAATCTGCGCCGGCTCGTCCCTGACCCTGCATGTAACCGGGGCGTCTGCGTATGCCTGGACGCCGGGCAGCGGCTCCGGCAGCAGCTTCAGCGTGTCCCCGACAACTACCACGAAATATTTCGTTACAGGCACCGATGCAAACGGGTGTACCAATCAGGACTCGGTTCTGGTCACCGTCAACCCGCTGCCGGTCGTAACCACAAGCAACAACACCAGCGTCTGCCCCGGAGGTACCGCGACTCTTACTGCTGGCGGCGCCAGTACCTATACCTGGAGCCCGGCGGGCAGCCTCAGCGCATCCACCGGAGCTTCTGTGGATGCAACCCCGACCGCAACCACCACTTATACCGTTACAGGAAAGGATGCCAACGGCTGTGTGAATGCTGCGAATGTGACTGTCGCCGTAAACCAGACACCTAACGTAACGGTCGCAGGCAATCTGACAGTCTGCGCGGGAGGCTCTACCAACCTGACCGCTACGGGTGCCAACAGCTTCAGCTGGAGCCCGGCTACAGGTCTCAGCTGCTCCGGCTGCGCCAACCCGGCAGCCGCTCCTGCAGCGACCACCACTTATACGGTGACCGGAACCAGCGGCGTAGGCTGCACGGGTACAACAACAGTAACAGTGACCGTCAATCCGAAGCCGGTGATCGATGCCGGCAACGACACCGCCATCTGTACCGGCGCTTCGGTCACGCTGCACGCCACAGGCGCAGCCACGTATGCCTGGACGCCGGGCAGCGGCTCCGGCAGCAGCTATACCCTCATTCCGACTTCCACCTCCAGGTACTTTGTGACCGGCACCGATGCCAACGGTTGCGTCAATACGGATTCCGTCACCGTTACCGTCAACCCGCTTCCCGTGGTCAGTGCCGGTAACAACACAAGCGTTTGCCCGGGCGGATCTGCGACACTTACTGCAACCGGCGCAGCGACGTATTCCTGGAGCCCGGCGGGCAGCCTCAGCGCGTCGACCGGTGCCACGGTTACGGCTTCCCCGGCTTCCACGACGACCTATACCGTGACCGGCACCAATGGGAACGGTTGCGCCAGCTCCGCCAACGTAACCGTTTCCGTGAACGGCACGCCGTCGGTTACCATTGCAGGTCCTTCCGCTATCTGCGAAGGAGGTAGTGCCCTGCTCAGCGCCAGCGGCGCCAACAGCTTCAGCTGGAGCCCCGCTACCGGGCTGAGCTGCTCGAGCTGTGCCAACCCGACGGTAACGCCGACGGCAACTACTACTTATACAGTGACAGGCACCAGCGGCGTAGGCTGCACCGGGACTGCGACTTATACCATCACGGTGAATCCGAAGCCGGTGGTCGATGCCGGCAGCGATACCGCCATCTGCACAGGCTCCGCCGCCACGCTGCACGCAACCGGGGCCGTGGGCTACGCCTGGACTCCGGGCACGGCAACCGGAGCAATCCAAAGCGTCACGCCGACTGCAACGACCAAGTACTTCGTTACCGGTACGGATGCGAACGGTTGCTCGAACAAGGATTCCGTCACCGTGACCGTAAACAATCTGCCTGCCGTTACGGCCGGCGGCGCCGCCTCCATTTGCCCGGGCGGAACGGCTACCCTGACCGCAGCCGGCGCCAGCACTTATTCCTGGATGCCTTCCGCAACGCTCTCCTCCAGTATCGGCACCAGCGTAGTCGCCAGCCCCACGGCTACGACAACCTATACCGTGATCGGCACGGACGCAAACCAATGCAGCAACCGCGCTATTGTCACCGTGACCGTAAACAGCACCCCGAGCATCAGCGTCGCCGGAAATACGGCGATCTGCGCAGGCGGCAATACGGCCCTTACGGCTACCGGCGCCTCCAGCTATTTCTGGAGCCCGGCCACCGGCCTGAGCTGCAGCAACTGTGCAAGCCCCAGTGCCGCCCCGACCGCCACAACGACCTATACCGTAACCGGTACCAACGGTCTCGGCTGTACCGGCACGGCGACCGTGACGGTTACCGTAAATGCCAAGCCTGGCGTAGATGCCGGCCCGGACGTTTCCATCTGCCTCGGCAGCTCTGCAACGCTCAGCGCAACCGGCGCAAGTTCGTACAGCTGGACTCCGGCTGCGGGCCTGAGCGCGTCCAATATCGCGTCTCCGCTTGCCTCCCCGACCACTACTACAACCTATATCGTCACGGGCACCGGCGCAGGAGGCTGTACCGCATCTGATACGATCACAGTAACCGTCAAGGCGCTGCCGACCGTGTCTGCCGGTACAAACAAGGCAGTCTGCCCCGACCAGTCCGTAGCGCTGACCGCAACCGGCGCAGCGACGTATTCCTGGAGCCCGGCAGGCAGCCTCAGCGCGTCGACCGGCGCTACGGTTACGGCTTCCCCGGCTTCCACGACGACCTATACCGTGACGGGTACCGCAGCGGACGGCTGTTTTGACACCGCTACCGTTACGGTCACCGTAAATCCGAAACCGGTCGTGACGCTTACCGGCCGGCAGAACCTCTGCGAGGGCGACAGCGCGACGCTTACGGCTTCCGGAGCTTCCACGTACAGCTGGCGGCCCGCAGGCAGCCTCAGCTCCGCCAGCGGCAGCAGTGTCGTGGCCAAGCCCAGGGCGACGACGCAGTACACGGTCATCGGTACCAGCGGCGCGGGTTGCGTGGACTCTGCAAAGCTTACGGTCAACCTGCACTCCCTCCCTGTCGTGACAGTGAACAGCGATACGGCTCTTTGCGCCAAGATCCCGTTGCAGCTGACTGCCGGCGGAGCGGTAAGCTATCAATGGCTGCCTGCGGCCGGCCTGAGCTGCACCGGCTGTCCGAACCCCATCGCTACACCGGGCACATCGACTACTTATACCGTCGTGGGCACTGATCTGAACGGCTGCAGCAATAAGGCCAGCGTGAACGTGACCATTAACGCCCTGCCGGAAGTCAATGCAGGCCCGGACCAGAGCGCCTGCCGCCTCAACAGCGTCAACCTGAGCGCAAGCGGGGCCGTTTCCTATACCTGGAGCCCTGCATCCGGCCTGAGCTGCACCAGCTGCGCGAACCCGGTTGCCACCCCGGCCGTTACCACGGCATACATAGTTACCGGCACCGGCCAGAATGGCTGCGTCAATACCGATACCGTAGTCGTAAATATCTACGCCCAGCAGCCGGTGAACGCCGGTCCGGACCAGACGATCTGTGCCGGAAGCAGTGCCCAGCTGCAGGCCAGCGGCGGAGCCACCTATGTATGGACTCCCGCTTCAGATCTGTCCTGCACAACCTGCGCCAACCCGGTCGCTACCCCGGCCCATACCGCAAGCTACCAGGTTGCCGGTACCGATATCCATGGCTGCCGCGACTCGGACATTGTTACCATTACCGTGATCGAGCATCGCCCGGTTTCCATCGATACCGGCGGCCAGTTCTGTATCGGCGGTGAAATGCGCATCTGGGCCGACGGGGGCGACAGCTACACCTGGACGCCGTCCGCCAGCTTGTCGTGCAGCAACTGCCAGAGCCCCATCGCACGTCCGACCGAGACCACGACCTATTCCGTCGTCATCCGCCAGGGCAAGTGCTTTGTCGATACCCTGCAGACGACCATCGTCGTGCACCAACTGCCGATCATTGATGCCGGTCCGAACCACGATATCATCCTCGGCAACAGCGTGACCCTGCAGACCTCGGGCAGCAGCGATATCGCAGGCTATACCTGGACGCCTTCGGATGGCCTGAGCTGCACCAATTGCTCCGCCCCGGTTGCCAGCCCCTCGCGCAATATGCTCTACCTCGTGTCCGTGGTAAGCACCTACGGCTGCGAAAACTCGGATACGGTGCGGGTGAACGTCCGCTGCGACGACGCCCAGATCTTTATGCCGAATACCTTCAGCCCGAACGCAGACGGTCATAACGACTTCTTCTACCCGCACGGCAAGGGCCTCAGCATCATCCAGCGCATGCGCGTTTACGACCGTTGGGGTGAGCTCGTCTTCGACCGCAGCAATGTGCAGGTCAACGACCGCAACTCGGGCTGGGACGGCACCTTCCGCAATCAGCCGCTGAAGCCGGATGTCTACGTGTGGATCCTGAATGCAACCTGTACCAACGGCGAGCCGCTCGAGCTTAAGGGCGATATCTCCCTGGTGCGTTAAACCGGAGATTCCTGCAGCAGGCGATCGAAAGCCTGCTGCAGGACAATCTTCGAAACTCATCCTCAACCTTACAACAAGAAAACAGCAATAAAAGAATCGGTGAAGTATGAAAACGAATGCTACAAAAAAATCCCTGCTGCTCGGCCTGTTGCTGGCAGCCGGCCTCGGCGCCCAGGCGCAGGATATCCACTTCTCGCAGTTTTATGAGAATGCCATTCTCCGGAACCCGGGGCTGACAGGCATCTTCAGCGGAGACTATAAAGCGGGCGTCAATTACCGTACGCAATGGGGAAACATCTCGAACCCCTTCCAGACCGTTATCGCCTCGGCAGAAACCCGTATCAGCACCAATGCAGAGACGCACGACTATCTCTCGTTCGGCCTCTGCACGACCTACGACCATGCCGGCTCGATCGACTTCAACAGCTTCCAGGTGATGCCGGCCGTGAACTATAATAAGAGCCTCAACGATGCGCATGCGAGCTATCTCAGCCTGGGCTTTGCAGGCGGCTATATCCAGCGGACCATCAATCCTTCGAAGATGACCACCGACGAGATGTATATCAACGGCGGCTTCGAGCCTACGGCGGCTTCCGGCGAGAACATCAGCTATATGCAGATCAAGCACTTCGACGTCTCGGCCGGGCTCAGCTTCAACAGTACGTTCGGGGACCAGGGCCAGGTCGTCTATTACATCGGCGCTGCAGCTTTCCACGTAACCCGTCCCAAGGAATCGTTCAACCCGAACGAGAGCTTTATCCGGCTCGCGCCCCGGTTCACCGGGAATTTCGGTCTGACGGCGCGCCTGACCTCGAACGTAGGTCTCACCGTTCATGCGAACTACACCAACCAGCAACCGTACAACGAAACGATCGTCGGCGCCCTGCTGAACTGGCGCGGAACCGTACAGGACGCCCAGCGGGTCGCGCTCTATGCCGGCTGCTTCGTCCGCCTGCGGGATGCCCTCATCCCGACCGTGAAGCTCGACTACAAAACCTACTCGTTCACCATGAGCTACGATGTGACTACGTCCTCGCTGAAGCCGGCGCTGAACTCCAAGGGCGGCTGGGAGTTCTCGGTCTATGTCCGCGGCCGGTACAATCACCGCAACAACCCCATGGAGCAAATGCACTGCCCCAAGTTCGAGGAAGGCATGCAGACGGAGTTCAATAACTATTGATGGATTGAAGATTTTAGATTGGGGCCGGTCTTCGGTCCAGATCCTGGATCTGAAATGAAAACGCTTCCTTCGGGAAGCGTTTTTTGCTGGATGCCACGCCATACTGCGCTTCCGTTTCCGCGTGCAATTTTTTCCGCGTAGCTTAACCACCAAATATCCTGCATGAAGATTCTCGACATCCGGACGATGATCGGCCCGAATTATTGGTCTATTACCCGCCATAAGCTCATCGTGATGCTGCTGGATCTCGAGGATCTGGAAGAACGTCCGACCAATACCATCCCCGGCTTTCTGGAGCGGCTTCGCCGGCTGATGCCCTCGCTCTACGATCACCGCTGCTCCGAAGGCGTGCCGGGCGGTTTTTTCCAGCGTGTTGAAGAAGGTACCTGGATGGGGCATGTCATCGAGCATATCGCGCTCGAGCTGCAGACCCTGGCCGGTATGGATACCGGGTTCGGCCGGACCCGAGAGGCCGGCGGCCAGAAGAAAGGCGTATACCATGTCGTCTTCTCCTATGTAGAGGCGAAGGCCGGCCAGTACACGGCGCGCGCAGCCGTCCGTATCGCGCAGGCCCTCGTGGATGACGAAGCCTACGATCTCGAGGCGGATATACAAAGCCTTCGCGAGATCCGCGAAGAAGAGCGCCTGGGGCCTTCCACGGGCTCCATCGTCGAAGAAGCGGCGCGCCGCAAGATACCCTACATACGCCTCAACAACTCCTCGCTGGTGCAGCTCGGCTACGGCATCAATCAGAAGCGGATCCGGGCCACCATTGCAAGCACTACTTCATCCATCGCCGTCGATATCGCCTGCGATAAGGAAGAAACCAAGAACCTGCTGGAGGCGGCCGAGATCCCCGTGCCCCGCGGCCGTATCGTCCGCAGCGAGGAAAGCCTGCAGGAAGCCGTCGAGAAGATCGGATATCCTCTCGTGCTGAAGCCGGTGAACGGCAATCACGGCAAAGGCGCAACCACTAATATCAAGACCTGGGAGGACGCCGTGACTGCGCTGGAGGCGGCCCAGCAGTACGGACGCGCCGTGATCTGCGAGAAGTTCATCACCGGCCGCGACTTCCGCTGCCTGGTCGTCAACTACAAGTTCGTCGCCGCGGCGCTGCGCACGCCTGCCGCCGTCACCGGAGACGGCAGCGCCACCATACAGCAGCTCATCGACAAGGTGAACGCCGATCCCCGCCGCGGCTATGGCCATGAGAAGGTCCTGACTTCGATCAAGGTGGATCATTTCACCAACGACATGCTGGCCAAGAAAGGCTATACGCTCGATACGGTGCTGCCCGAGGGCGAAGAGCTCTGGCTCAAGCCGACGGCCAATCTTTCCACCGGCGGCACGGCGACCGACGTCACCGATATCGTGCACCCCAGCAATGTATTTCTCTGCGAGCGCATCGCCCGCATCATCGGGCTAGATATCTGCGGCATCGATATCATGGCCCCTGACTTGTCCGTACCCATCCAGGAAAACGGAGGCGCGATCCTCGAGGTGAACGCCGCGCCGGGCTTCCGCATGCACCTGGAGCCGACCGAGGGCCTGGCGCGGAACGTAGCCGAGCCCGTCATCGACATGCTGTACCCGACTGGCTCCTCCGCGCGCATCCCGATTATCGCCATTACCGGCACGAACGGTAAGACGACGACGACCCGGCTCATGGCCCATATCGTCAAACAGATGGGCTACAAGGTGGGCTTCACCACGACGGACGGGGTTTATATCCAGAACCAGATGATGGTGCGCGGCGACTGTACCGGGCCGGTCAGCGCGGAGTTCGTGCTGAAGGACCCGACCGTGGACTTCGCCGTGCTGGAGACGGCCCGGGGCGGCATGCTCCGCGCCGGGCTGGGGTTTCACAGCTGCGACGTCGCCATCGTAACCAATGTGGCCGAAGATCACCTGGGCCTCGGCGGTATCGATACCATCCAGAAGCTCGCGCGGCTGAAGTCCACTGTTCCGCAGACCGTTCACCGGAATGGCTACGCCGTTCTCAACGCCGAGGACGACCTGGTGTACGGGATGCGCAAGGAGCTCGACTGCAAGGTGGCTTTATACGCACTGGACCCCGAAAGCGAGCGCATCCGCGAGCATACCTCCAAAGGCGGCCTGGCGGCGGTTTATGAGAACGGCTTCATCACCATCATCAAAGGCGGCTGGAAGATCCGCGTGGAAAAGGTCTCGAATATCCCGATAACCTTTAACGGTATGGCCGAGTTCAACGTCGCCAACACAATGGCGGCCACGCTGGCGGCCTATGTACGCGATTTCAAGATCGAGGATATCAGGCAGGCCCTGCAGACCTTTGTGCCGGGAGCCGCGCTCACGCCGGGCCGCATGAATGTGTTCCATTTCAAGAACTATACGGTAATGCTCGACTATGCGCATAATACCCACGGGATCCAGGCCCTGGGCCGCATGATCGGCCATGTGGACGCTTCCCATAAGGTCGGCCTGATAGCCGGGGTGGGCGACCGCCGCGATGAGGACCTGATGAGCCTGGGCGAGGAAAGCGCCCGGATCTTCGACGAGATCATTATCCGGCAGGACCGCAATACCCGCGGCCGCAGCGCGGAGGAGATCGTGGAATGGATCCTGAAAGGTATCGGAAAGGTGACGCCGAAGGTCCCCGTAACGGTCATTCACAAGGAGCGGGAAGCGATCGACCACGCGCTGCGGACAGCGAAGAAGGGCAGCTTCATCGTGATAACCTCGGATGTCATCCCGGATGCGCTGGAGCAGGTGAAGCAGTATAAAATGCAGGAGGACGAGAACGGCGGCACGCTTTGATTCCTTAAAGCCAATGTTAAATGAATGGGAACCTCTGATCCCGGTATCGTTCTTGGGTAATACCTTGTCCCAGATTTTGCATTTATGAAGAAAATAATGATCGCGGTCCTGCTGCTGGCGCCTGTCATGGGCCGGGCACAAGGCTGGAAGGACGTCGTAAACGGCGTTGTAAATCAGGCGACGGGCAAGTCCGGAGGGACCACTACCAGCTCCGGCAGCGGGGTTTCGCTTGGGAGCTTGTCCAATACCGATATCGTTTCGGCCCTGCGGCAGGCCCTGGAGATCGGCGCCCAGAACGCCGGCGGCCGGCTCAATACGCTGAACGGCTTTTTCGGGAACGCCCTGATCAAGGTGATGCTGCCCCCCGAGGCCCAGAAGGTCGAGTCGACACTGCGCAGCTTCGGCCTCGGCAGCATCGTGGACAAAGCTATCCTTTCCATGAACCGGGCCGCGGAGGACGCCGCCGGGAAGGCCGCGCCCATCTTCGTCAACGCCATCAAGCAGATGACCATTACCGACGGGCTCAATATCCTCAAGGGCGGCAGCGGCGCGGCCACGGCCTACCTGCGCTCGGCCACTACATCCGCTCTGACCACGGCCTTCCGCCCGGTGATCCAGAGCTCGCTCGGCAAGACGGGAGCTACGGCTTACTGGGGAGAGGTGATGACGGCCTATAATAAGCTCCCGATTACCAAGAATAAGATCAATCCCGACCTGACAGGCTATGTCACTGACCGGGCGCTCAACGGCTTGTTCGTTACTATTGCCGACGAGGAGAACAAGATCCGGACGAACCCCGCCGCCCGGGTCACCGATCTGCTGAGTAAAGTTTTTGGCGCTAAATAGTTTCCCCGGCGTTATGCCGCTTGCGAACCGATTCTCATCTTTACACATCGCCGGGGCATGCTCCCGGCGATGCTTACGTTTACCCTGACACGCTAACGCAGCCACGCTGCCCATTATCATGGAATCCGAACAATTACAGAACCCTGCGCTGCAGGATGCCCTGGAAACCCAGCCCCCGAGCAGCGAACCCCGGACCACAGACAACAGTTGGTGGGAACAGCTCGAATTCGAAGGGAAAGAATTCACCGAGCTCAGTCCCGACAACGTCCTGGTTCTGAAAGCAACCCCCTTCGCGCCTGCCCGGGCTCTGCAGCCGCTGACACCGGAAAATGCGGCAGCCGTAGTCAAGGCCCTGCGGGACAAGTTCCCCGCCGTCGAGGCCCGGGTATCCGAGCTGGCCGCGGAATGGAGCGGGGCCGAAGACAAGAACCGCCTGACGAGCAAGCTGGGCATCGTCAAGGAGTACCTGCTGCATGCCGTCGCCATCGGCGATTTTACGCCTCTGTACCAGCAGGTGGCGCGTTGGGACAATACCCTGCACGAGGCCCAGGAGAAGGCTTACGCCGACCGGCTGGAGCTGGCCGAGAAAGCCGAAGCCCTCAGCCACGGCGAGCCCGACCGGGACGCAACCCAGGCATTCAAGGAGCTGATCGATAAGTGGAAGGCGCTGCCGGCGATGGATAAGGAACGCGCCGACCAGCTCTGGCAGCGTATCGAGCGCGCCCGCGACGTATTCTTCGAACGCAAGCGCCTGAGGCACGATGCCGAGCAGAGCGAGCTGAGCTCAAATCTGGACCTGAAGACCGAGCTGGTGGAAAAGGCCGAGCGCTTTGCCGCCAGCGACAACTGGAAGGAGGCTACCGACGGCTTTAAAACCCTCATGGACGAATGGAAAGCCATCGGCCGCACCTTCAACGATAAGAACGAGGGCCTCTGGCAGCGCTTCATTACGGCTAAGAACGTCTTCTACGACCGCAAAAAGCAGCATTTCGAAAGCATCCAGACCGAGCAGGAGGCCAATCTCGAAGCCAAGCTCCGCCTCGTCGAGGAAGCGGAACAGCTGGCCGCCAGCACCGAATGGGGCAAGACCTCCGGCGCTTACGGGACCATCATGGACAAGTGGAAGAGCATCGGCCGGGTGCCCGCCGAGCGCGCCGACGAGCTCTGGGACCGCCTGAGCAAAGCCAAGGACACATTTTTCAACGCCAAGCGGCAGCACTTCGCCAATGTGCGGGTGGCGCTCGACGACAACTATGCGCAGAAAGCGGCCCTGGTGGCCCGGGCGCAGAAGCTCGCCAACAGCACCGACTGGCGCGGGGCCACGGACGAATTCGCGGAGCTGATGGAAGCCTGGAAAAAGATCGGGCGCGTCGCTCATGAGCACTCAGATTCGCTCTGGGAAAGCTTTACCACCGCCCGCCGCCAGTTCTTCAACCGCAAGGATGCGGACCGCGACAGGCGCCGGGTGCATATGGAGCGCGTTCAGCAGGACCGCGTTTCCCAGACCCGGGAGTTCCTGAATCGTCTGCGCGACGAGCTGAAGGAGGATGAGGAAAGCCTGGCCGATTATCATCTCAGCCTGGGTAATCTGACCGGCGGCAAGAAGGACGACCTGATCCGCGCGAACCTGGAGAAGCTCATCGCCCAGAGCGGGCCGCGCATGGAGAAGAAGCGGGAGAAGATCAGGGAGGTGGAGGCGCAGCTCGCGTCGATGAGCCGCGGCGGACAGG
>JASLDA010000508.1 GCA_030151745.1 Chitinophagaceae bacterium
CAATAACCCTCAACATTCAAGTGTAAGTTATTATTATCTGAATTTTGATTCATGCCTTGATGTAAAAGTAAAATCTCAATGTAAGCGTGACAACATGCCATGGTGATGATAGGTGCTATTAACATAAATAAATATCGAAATCATGAATGACTATAGTGCTGTTCCTCTTTCCACTGTCATTAATCTGGATAACCTGAGAGACGATGCGAAGGATCTATTAAGCGATATATTGGATAAGCTCTCGTTTGTTGACGGGTATTTTTCGGGTGATTATTCCGATGATACCGATGACAGTACCGACGGAACGGGGAGCTATATATTGAAATGCGAGGAGGAGAGCGTATTGCAGCTTCCGGCCCTGGACTTTTTGGGCTTCAAGCTTGGAGGCGGTTTGATATTTTTAGACGTCGCTTTCAATACCACCACGACTTATATGGTCGGGGATGACGAGAACGATGGGGTCACTATCGATCCGCAGGGGTTCACTGCCCGGTTGAAGATCGATGTTCTGTCGGTTCAGGTTGCCAACACGATTTTAAAGCCTGTTCATTTAAATTCCCAGGGAATTTACGAGCCCTCAAGCGACCCCAACGAGAAAGTCGAGTTCCCGCTGAGCGTAATATTCGCGGTAGACGACGATCTGGAGCTGAACGTTATCGCTCCCTTTGACCCTGATTCCCCGTTTTCGCTGCCCCCTTGCCAGATCGGCGATACCGGCCTGATCGCCTTTTTCCAGGATATTAAACTTGACCTCAGCACGACGACCAATATCCCGGAAGCCGCGGGTCGTCCCCTCGATTTCAGGGGTGTCTATATCGGTGAAGCGGAAATTATACTTCCCCCGAAATGGTTTACCCGCACTAACGTAGTCCAGGGACCTAAAATCGTCGGAAGAGATCTTTTTATAGGTTCCGATGGTTTTTCCGGCACCCTGGCGCTGGAGCCCGGCGTCGGCAGTTCCATACTGCAGTACAATTTCGTCAACGGCATAACGGTCGCGCTGGACGTATTCAGCATGACCTTCGAGAGCGGCGCCATCACGGATTGTACGATCACAGGCACCATCACCTTCCCCGGTTTCGATCCCGTAGGGATCTCGGTTGATATCAGCGATACCGGCTTTACGATCACCATCAGCCCGGGATCGAATTCCGGCATCAGCATAAACCGCAGCCTGCTCCTGCCGATGAAGCTGGTAAGTGGCAGCTACGAGGTAGAGACGGATACGAACAAAAAGGTCAGATTCCTTATCGACACCGGCACCATTACCTATGCCCGGGCGACGGGCGACCTTACGATAGACATCAACCTTATCCTTAACCCTGCGTATCCAAGGGCCCAGATAGGCACTGCGCCGGTAAGCATCGGCGGGGCCAGCCATGCCCATCTTCACTACACCTCCGGCGGCGCACAGCAGATCGCCATAGATCAGCTGGACATTCTACTGCCCAAGGCATTCTCCCAGTCCAACGGGGGAGCAAGCGGCCCGTATATCAAGGCGACCGGCATCATCATAGACACGGTCAGCGGATTTACAGGCACCCTGGCCTTACAAGCCGGCGGCAATCCATCAAATCCCGATAACGCGCTGCTGAAATACGATTTCGTCAACGGTCTGAAAATAGCCCTGAATGCCTTCAGCGTGACGTTTGCGAACAATGCCATCACTGCATCCACGGTGACGGGCCAGCTGACCATACCGGATGTAGCTACGCCGATAGGTCTTGCGGTGACGATCGGCGGCAGCGGTATGAGCATGGCCTTGTCCGGCAGCTCGGGCGCCCAGCTGAAAATATCGCGCAGCCTGCTGCTGCCGCTCGACGCGTCCGGCCAGGATGCGCCTGTGTCCGTGCAAAGCACCTTCCTGGTCACCGGCGGCAGCATATCATACAACAATGCGACCGGCGCCGTCGGTTTCGGCATCAACCTGAGCATGGATCCCAGCTATCCGAAGGCCAGGATCGGTAATGCTCCGCTGATCCTCAGCTTCTCGGGCCTGCATCTCGACTTCACGAATACCACCAGGCAGGTGAAGATAGATGCGGTAAGCGTGGCGATGCCTTCCGATTTTAACCAGACCAACAGCGTCCAGATAAGCGGCACCAACATAGTAATAGACAACTCCAGTGGATTTTCAGGGACCCTGGCGGCCAGCGGCAGCTTAACCTACGATCTTAAAGGCCTGGCCCTGACGCTGAGCTCGTTCAGCATCACGTTTACGAACAGCTCCGTCACGGGAAGTTCCATAAGCGGCACCCTGGCGCTGACGACGCCGCCCTATACGTTCGGCATCACGGCAGACCTGCACGATGGATTCGTGTTGACTGTAAATGCGGTGAACGGCATTACGGTAGTGAATAACAGCAACCTCTCCATTATCGTAAATGAGCTGATATTGGGCAAGCACGGTCCGGTATGGGAAATAGGGCTTGCCGCGGACCTGGAAATAAAACGTCAGCTCCCGGTTATCAAGGACCTCTTTCCCAAAACGATAAAGCTCAGGCATCCGACCATATTTAAAACCGACGGCAGCAGCCCGCAATATAATTTCGAAATACAATGGGCTAACGGCACCGTTATCAGCGGCGACCAGGCTTCCGGCATAGCGATAAGCTTCCCGCTGAATATTAAAACGGGCGACGTATTTCATGTCGACGGGATGCAGCTGGTCATTAAAACCGACCCGCCGACATCCAGCACCCGGTTCGAGGTCCTGCTGCAGGGCGCCGGCCTGGCGCTGGGCCCCGTAACCGGTAGTGTCGACTCGTTCGGCGCCGGGCTTACGGTAAAGAGCGATGCGAACGGCAACCTAGGGCCATTCAAAACGGAGCTCGACTTCATAGGGCCGAAAGGCATCGGCCTGCAGATTGACAATCCTGTTCTATCGGGAGGCGGCTACCTGTACATAGGCGACCATGAATATATGGGCGCCATCAGCCTGTCCTTCAAGAACAAGATCAGCATCAATGCCATAGGTATACTCACTACCCAGTTGCCGGGTGGTGAGAACGGCTATTCGCTGCTGATCATAATAAGCGTGGAATTCACGCCCATACAGCTCGGTATGGGCTTCACGCTGAATGGCCTGGGC
>JASLDA010000479.1 GCA_030151745.1 Chitinophagaceae bacterium
ATCCAGCAGAAGCTGGGCAAGACCAAGGACGAAATTGTAGACTGGATCCGCTCGCTCGGATAGAAGAAACTGCAAGGTCCCGTAAGGCGATGTTTCGCTATGTAATCGCTAATGGAAAGCCCGGCTGTTGCAGCCGGGCTTTCCATTTTGAACGCCGATTAACGCCGCAGCCCTGACTCCGGCCTGTTGACATCTATCGAGCTATGCATGAGCGGCCGGAGTTTGCATTTTAAAGCCATTGCATTCCTTCCGGCTTCCGACTTTTACTTTTTGACTTTTACTTTTTGGCTTTTGGCTTTTGGCTTTTGACTTTTGGCTTTTGACTTTTGACTTTTACCAGCTCCCTGCTGAAATTCGCATTCCTATGCGCATCATCTCCTACAACGTTAACGGCATCCGCAGCGCCATGAATAAAGGCTTCAACGACTGGCTCCGCGGCGATCCGGCCGATGTGATCTGCCTGCAGGAAATCAAGGCCCAGCGGAAGGACGTGGACTGCAGCACGCTGGAGGAGCTTGGCTATGAACCGCATTTCTTCCCGGCCCAGAAAAAGGGCTACAGCGGCGTAGCGATCCTGACCAGGATCAAGCCGGATAAGATCCAGCTCGGCAACGGCATTATGCAGAGCGACGCGGAAGGCCGCGTCATCCGGGCCGACTTCGGCGACCTGACCGTGATCTGCGCCTATTTCCCTTCGGGCTCATCCGGCGAGGAGCGCCAGGCCTATAAATATGTATGGCTGGATGAGTTTTTCGAGTATATCGGAAAGTTACGCCAGGAACGGCCGAATCTGGTGATCTGCGGCGACTACAACATCTGCCACCGCGAGATCGACATCCACTCGCCGAAGACGAACAAGGACAGCAGCGGCTTCCTGCCCGAAGAACGGGCCTGGATGGACAAGTTCTTCGCCGACGGCTATATCGATACATTCCGGCATTTTCATCCCGAGCTGCCGCACAGCTACTCCTGGTGGTCGTTCCGCGCCAATGCCCGGGCCAACAACAAGGGCTGGCGCATCGACTATATCAGCGCTTCCGAGCCGTTGCGCGCGCAGCTGAAAGGAGCCTGCATCCTGCCCGACGTCGTGCACAGCGATCACTGCCCCGTATTTGCCGAAATAGCCGGATAACGCAGTAAGGTCTAAAGCGCAGACCCGACGCCGATTCACCGACTACCTTTGCAGCCCTCCATGCGATCCGCAATTCCCTGCCTGACGCTCATTCTCCTCCTGCTCGGCGGCCATGCCGCGCAGGCTCAGAAGCCCGGTCCCTTCGGCTGCTGGCCCGGCTATTTCGCCGGCGCCGCGATAGACAACCGCTGGGGGCTCTGGGGCGAGGCCCAGTACCGCTCCTACGATTTCGCCGGCGACCTGGAGCAGCTCCTGCTGCGCGGCGCCATCACCTATTACCTGGATTCCGCGAAGAATGTCCAGGTGGCGCAGGGCTATGCGTATGTGCGCAGCGAGCCCTATATCGCAGGCACGGAGAACAAGCGGGTTACCGAGGAGCACCGGCTGCACCAGCAGCTGATCCTGCGGCAACGCTGGGGCCGGCTCTACCTGCAGCACCGGTACCGGGTCGAAGAGCGCTTCCTGCCGGACAATTTCCGCCTCCGGCTCCGGTACCTGCTCGGGGCCAATCTTTGCCTGAACCGCAAGTCGCTCGGCGCCGGCACGCTGTATCTTTCGGCCTACAACGAGCTGTTCCTGCACAACGATCAGCCCTTCTTCGACCGGGACCGCATCTACGGCGGGCTGGGCTACGGTATCAGCAAGACGCTCAGGCTGGAGACGGGACCGATGTGGCAGCAGGTGGGCGGCACCGGCCGGCCGCAGCTCCTGTTCCAGGTCCTGCATAATTTCCATCTTTGAACCGGCAAGGGGCCGGGAACACGGCGAAACAAAGCATCCACGATCTTCGATCTCAAATCTTAAATATTAAATCTCCCCGATGTTGTTCAGCACGGTAACGGGTCAACAAGCTGCGAAGAAAGGCCTGCTGCAGATGACGCAAAGCGGCCGTATGGCCCATGCCATGCTCTTCCTGGGCCGGGAAGGGACCGGCGGACTGCCCCTGGCACTGGCCTTCGCGCAGTATGTGCTTTGCAGCAACCGCGGCGCGGCGGATGCCTGCGGCGAATGCCCCAACTGCCGGAAGGTGCAGCGCCTCGAGCACGCGGACCTGCACCTGTCCTTTCCCACGATACGCGCCAAAAGCGACAAGCCGGCCCGCAGCGCGAACTTCATCAGGGAGTTCCGCAGCTTCGTGAAGGAAACCCCGTACGGCACCACTTTCGACTGGCTCCAGGGCATCGGCGCGGAAAACAAGCAGGGCAATATCACAGCCGAAGAATGCCGGGAGATCATCGATACGCTGAGCCTGAAATCGTACGAGGGCGGCACCAAGATCCTGGTCATGTGGCGGCCGGAGTATCTCGGCAAGGAAGGCAATATCCTGCTGAAGCTGATCGAGGAGCCCCCGGCAGACACGCTGATACTGTTCGTCGCGGAGCAGGAAGAGGATATCCTCGCCACCATCCGCAGCCGCACCCAGACCGTGCGGCTGACACCCGTGGCGCCGGCAGAGATAGCCTCGAGCCTGGTCCAGTCCGGCCTGGCCGACCCGCGCCGCGCCCAGCAGATCGGGCAGATCGCGGACGGCTCCTATACGGAAGCCCTGCGCCTCCTGGATCATGTCGAGAACGACCTGCTGCCGGCAGTACGCAACTGGTTCAATGCCATTTTCACGAATAACGGCCCGGGCATGGTCGCCTTCAGCGAGGAATGGTCGAAGGCCGGCCGGGAAGGCATCCGGAATCTCATCGGCTTTACCCTGAGCCTGCTGGAAGCAGCGCTGCGCGTGGCCTACCTGCCCGAAGCTGCCGCCAGCCTTGCCCCGGATGAAGGACAGTTCGCCACCCGTCTCGCCGGTCGCAGGCTGAGCCCCCAGACCCTGCAGGCCATGATAGACGCGCTGGGCGAAGCCGGCATGTATATCGAGCGCAACGCCCATAGCAAGAGCGTGCTGACGGCGCTGTCCCTGAAAATGAAGGACGCGGTGCGTTAAGATGGCGGGGATACCGGGAACTGTACCGGCAAATAAGAGCCGTTCAGAAAATCAAGGACCAGACAGGAAAAGCAGGCAGATCCCAGGCGCCGCCTGCTTGAGGCCTGACGGCTCCGAATTGGCTTTGGTATTATCTTCTTCGACTGAACACAGCGTCTTCACAATGCGCGAGGAAAAGGCGCGCATTGCGAGGGGCTGTCGTACATGAGCAATCATGGGCCGGAGCGCTCCGAACCGGGCTCCTGCCTGTCTTCGATGAGACCTAACGCCCTTCCATTCCGCATAAGGAAAATGCGCGCATTGCGAGGGGTGGTCTTGAACGGGATGGGGATCCCATGACTCATCACCGACTGGCGAGCCCCGAAGCAAGCACAGCTTCCAGCCGCGGCTCCAGCTCTTCGAGCGGCGTGTAGCCTTTTGCGATATAGTGGAACCTGCTCTCGTCCGATTGCAGTAAAACCGCGGGGAAACCGCTGATGCCGAGCTGCTTTACCAGCGCGAATTCGTAACGCGCCTCGTCCTGCCATTCCTCCGAGCCCAGCTTGATCCTGAAATCATTCCAGTCGCAGCCGGCGGCCTCGGCCAGGTCCCGGTAGCTTTCCGGGTCGCTGAGGTCCCGGCCGTAAACCATATGCAG
>JASLDA010000140.1 GCA_030151745.1 Chitinophagaceae bacterium
AGGTCGTAGTTCTGGTGCTGGTCCTTCAGCCAGGCGGCCTTCAGGCAGAGCAGGCGGGCGCCTTCGATGGCGGTGGCCATATCGGCCAGCTTGAAGGCTACGGCCTGGTGGTTCATGATCTCGGTGCCGAAGGCCTTGCGCTCCTTGGAGTACTTCAGCGCGAGCTCATAGGCGCCGCTGGCGATGCCCAGGGCCTGGGACGCGATGCCGATACGGCCGCCGGCCAGGGTCTTCATGGCGAACTTGAAGCCGAAGCCGTCTTCGCCGATGCGGTTCTCCTTAGGCACCTTCACGTCCTGGAACATGATGCTGTGCGTGTCGGAGCCGCGGATGCCGAGCTTGTTTTCCTTCGCGCCGACGGTCACGCCGGGCCAGCTCTTCTCGACGATCAGGGCGTTGATGCCCTTGTGGCCCTTTTCCGGGTAGGTCTGGGCGATGACGAGGTACGTATCTGCGGTAGAGCCGTTGGTGATCCAGTTCTTGGTGCCGTTCAGGATGTAGTGGTCGCCCATGTCTTCGGCGGTGGTGCGCTGGGAAGTGGCGTCGGAGCCTGCTTCCGGCTCGGAGAGCAGGAAGGCGCCGAAGGCGGAGCCGTTCGTCAGCGGGCGGAGATACTTCTCGCGCTGCTCGTCGTTGCCGAAGGACTCGAGACCCCAGCATACGAGGGAGTTGTTCACGCTCATGGCAACGGAGGCGGAGGCGTCGATCTTGGAGATTTCCTCCATCGCGAGAACATAGGAAACCGCGTTCATGCCGGAGCCGCCCCACTTGGGATCGACCATCATGCTCATGAAACCCAGCTCGCCGAGCGCTTTCAGCTGCTCGAGGGGTACCTTTTGCTTTTCGTCGCGCTCGATAACGCCGGGGAGGAGCTGATTCTGTGCGAAATCGCGGGCGGCCTGCTGGACCGCCAGCTGTTCTTCGGAGAGTTGAAAATTCATTGCAGGGATCGAATTAGGCCGCGAAATTACCATTTGAGATGGCTATTTTTCAACTTTGCGGCCGATTCTCCTTAACACGTGCCTCTTTTTTCTGCAACCTGCGCCGTCCTGTGCCTGCTCTATGTGCTCCTGATGGGCCTGTATTTGTGGGGGTGGGCCCAGAAGCGGGAGACCCGGCCCGATCCCGGATACCGGCCCCGGACGCGGATCTCCGTCGTGATACCGGCCCGGAACGAGGCCGCAGTCATCGGAGCCTGCGTGGCCTCGGTATTGGGGGGCGACTATCCCCGGGAATTATTGCAGCTGATCGTAGTGGATGATTTCTCGGAGGACGGCACCGCGGAATTGGCCGCTGCGGCCGGCGCGGAAGTAATCCGGATGGACGCCTTGCCCGCCGATCCGGAGGGCTCGACAGCCTTCAAGAAAAAGGCGCTGGCGGCGGGGATCGCAGCGTCATCCGCCGAGCTGATCGTGACGACGGATGCGGATTGCCTTGCCCCGAAAGGCTGGCTGCGGGCCATTGCAGCGGCGTACGAGGCCGCCCCGGCAGCGGCGGTGATCGGCCCGGTGGCGTTCCTGGAGGGAAAGCGCATCGTGGAGATCTTCCAGAGCATCGACTTCATGACGATGCAGGGCATCACGGCGGCCGCGCAGCAGCTGGAGCTCGGCAGTATGGCCAACGGCGCCAACTTCGCCTTTGCCCGCGAAGCCTACGACGCGGTAGGAGGATACAAGGATATCTCAGGCCTCGCCTCGGGAGACGACTACCTGCTGCTGCATAAGCTGAAGCAGCGTTATCCCCGGGGCATACGCTACCTGAAATCGAGGGACGCCATTGTCCGTACGAAGGCCCAGCCCGACTGGCGCTCGTTCTTCAGGCAGCGGATCCGCTGGGCAAGCAAGAGCGGCAAGTACCCGGACCACAGGCTGACGGCGATACTGATGCTGGTGTACCTGTTCAACGTCGGCCTGATGGGCTGCGCGCTGGGCGCGGCTTGGGGACTGCTGTCCTGGAAGTTGTGCGGCCTGCTGCTGCTCGTCAAGATCCTGGCCGAGCTGTCGTTCTTATGGCCGGTAGCCGGCTTTTACGCCAAGCGCCGCGAGCTGGCCTGGTTCCCGTTTTTACAGCCGCTGCATATCCTGTACATTATCTCGGCAGGATTCCTGGGCATGGCCGGAGGCTATGAATGGAAAGGACGGCAGGTACGGTAGCGCGGTTCGCAGGCTACTCTTTGCCGGCCTTCAGCAGCTCCCGGTACAGGTCCAGATTTTCTTCGAGGAGCCGTATATACTGTTCGGGACGTACATATCCAGAGTCTGCATTCGCCGAGGCCGCGCTCCCGGTCTTGGTCCGGATCTGGGCGTCGGCCTTGAGTTCGGATTTCAGCTGGAGGCTCAGCTCGAAGAAAAAGTCGTGATTCAGCGCCACGCTGACCCTGCGGATATAATCCGTGTTGAGATCGTTTTTCCTGAGCTTATTCGCCAGGTTCTGCGGACTCTCTTTCAGCAATTCGGCGAGGTATACCTGCGTGATACCGTTGTCCTTGAGGAACTTCTTTATAAGAATCGTGATCGAAAGCACCATTTGCGTTTGCGGTACAAGTAGCTGTTTTTTCGCATAGAGAATGGAGCTTGTTCAGTATTTGGTGCATTGATTCAGTAAATGGTTTTCATTTAGAAATCAATGAATGTATATCGGCTCGGGAAGCTCGTATATATCGCGCAGGCAATCCTGGTCCGTATATCGGTTGAATACTTTACGGTCAATTGCTTTACTACTTGATCTTACCTGCGAAGCGGCTTCGTCAGGAGGCTGCCGCGCGCCCGATTTCCTTCCGGATAAGCACGATCTGGCCGAGATGGTAATGGCAATGTTCGATCAGCCCGTGCAGGTTACGATAATAGGTCCCGTATTTTTCATCGGTGAACGGCTGCCAGAGCCGGGTTTCAGGCATAGCCTCGACCAAGGCTGCCGCGCGTTCGACCGCGTTCCAGGAATCCTCGAGAAACTGCCGCCAGCTGGCCTCGTCCGGAAATTCGGGGTGGTCGAAGCTGAGCGTATCGCTGGCATTCAGCGCTTTGCCTTCCAGCACGCGCAGCTGCGCATGCACGTAGTAGTAGATATGGTATGCAAGCTTCGCGATCGTATTGAAATCCCCGATCTGCTGCAGCGCCTGTTCCCGCGTCACCTGCGACAAATGTTCCTTCAGGCTCACGCAGGTCCAGTTGCCGCCGAAATGCACCTCCCTGAAGTGCTTTGCGATAATTTGCGTCAGCGGAGCGGTCATGCGGAATATATTTCAGCGAAAATACGCGCATTCGCCGCGCCGAGAACAGTCGCTGCGACTGCGCCTATTTTCGCTGAAATATATTCCCCATGCCCGCTCCGCCGACGCAGATTATACAAAAGCACTTCAGGCAGGCGCATACCGGCGGCACCTGGACCTGCGTCAGC
>JASLDA010000166.1 GCA_030151745.1 Chitinophagaceae bacterium
GGCGCGGATCTGCTTTTCCAGCAATACGATGAAATCGTCCAGCATCCGGGTAGCGCCGCTGTTGCCGCGGCCCTCGTGCGTGGTCGCCGGAACGGTGAGAAAATGATAATGGAAGCTCGTTTCCTTGCAGCAGAATACGTAACAGACCGGCGCACGCAGCTTGGACGCAAGGATGAAGGGGCCTTCCGGGAACTGCGCCGGCTTGCCCAGAAAATCGCGTGTCAACGTGCGGTTGCCGGGCCGGAAACGGTCGGCATGGAGGCAGATCAGCTCGCCCCGCCGCAACGCAGCGGTCATCTCGTAGATATGGCTGCCGTCTTCCTTGATGTAAATGATATTGAAGCTCCGCCCGCGTTGGTATTGCGCCATAAGAGCTTTCAGTTGCTCGCCCTCCCCATCGTACATCACGATATTGATGGCTGCATCGGTTCCGTTAAGCAGCTGCGCAGCGCTTTCCCAGTTTCCCAGGTGCGCGGAGATCAGAATTCCGCCCTTGCCGGCGTTGCCCATATCATAAATATGCTGCACGCCTTCTTCTTCGAAGGTCAGCTCTTTTCCGGAGCCGGTGAGCACCGCGATCTTATCGATCAGGGTCTGCCCGAAAAAGTGGATGTTCCGCCGGATCAGGCTGCGGGTTTCGGCGGGGGAATAGCCCAGCCGCTCGCGGTAGAGATAGCGCAGGGGGCGTATAACGGCCGGGACGGCGAGGCGGTAGTAAAGCCCCACCGGGTGCAGGAGCCTGTAGGCGGCCCTGAGCCCCCCGACGCGGAGCAATCCGATAAAGATCCGGTATCCCAGTCCCGTTCCCCGGGAGCGGCCTTCCCAGGCTGGTTGCGACATACAGCGGGGGTTTAATAAAACGATCCGGCGCGAAACGCTACCGGATCGGAATACATTGAATTATTGTTCAGGCGCCCACGCTGAGCCGCGCTTCCACGTAGCCGTAGAAGTCGTTCATCGTTTGCATGGTCTGGAAATCCTCGGGCTTCACCTTGAAGCCGAAGCTGTGCTCGATGGCCACCACCAGATCGATATAATCCAGGGAATCCAGGTCCAGGGCTTCCTTCAAGGAAGCGTCCGGCTGCAGGGCATCGGGCTCTACTTCAAAATCGTCTATCAGAAACGCGTTTATGCGCGCTACAATCTCATCTCGGTTCATATGGCGGTCGTGATCAATCATTATACTGTAATTCGCAAGGAAAAGCCCTTGAAGCGACTTTGTAAAGCCGAAGAATTTTATTCTTTTCGCCCTACAGCAGCCGGATCAGCATAATGTTCGACGCCGCAAATTTAACATTCTCCCGTATTTTTCCTACCCTTCAGCCTCACATATATAAGTATGGGCGGTGAGAATCAGCAGTAAAGATCGATAACGCTGGACAGGGGGATATCGAGCCCGCCTTTCAGCGTCAGGTGGTTGTCAGTGACCGACCAGATCGTGGTCTCTACGGCGCAGGGCCCGCTGGTGGTCTCAAAGGTGATGACGGTTTTGCCCTTGAACTCGTTGCCGAGGCGGCAGGAATAAGTCAGTTGATTCAGCCATTCCTTCGTACGGTCCACAAATGCGGGAACGATCCGGAATTCGGGAATCTGCTCCTTCGCAATTAACGTAGCCATGTTGCAAAAACAGATTTGATGATTCTGCTAATTTAATAAATCCATAACCCAGATAGTGTGAACGCAGCGGTAAAAAGCCCGAATCCATCGGCTAATCCGGCAAAGAAATTAATGTGTGTAAGCGTCTTTTCCCATTGGGTTCTTCCGGACAAAAAAAGCCCGCTGACCATGCAGCGGGCTTTGGGGTTCTTCAGCCTGGAATCCTGACGCCTGACCCTTACTGCAGGCTTACCGGGAAGATCGCGTGCACATCCGTCTCGCCGCCGCTGGCGGCGGGCGTAGCCCCGCTTTTATTGGTGGGCATATGCATCAGGTACAGGTCCAGGGTGCCGGCGCCTGCCGCCCCGCTGTGAATGGTCCCGCTGAGATTGAAGGGCTGCCCGCCGGAATCCTTCTGGCCGTTGCCGAAGCTCAGCGAGCCCGCGCCGGAAGCGGGGGTCGATATGTAAAGGAAGAGATGCTCCAGCTGCTTCTCCAGGATCTCGGTCGTAACGTCCTCGACCGGGTTGGCCGATTCGTTCAGGATCTGGGCGGAGACTGCATAATCGGTATTCGGCGCAAGCTTGATCGTGTCGATATAGACCGTACCCTGCGTTCCGCTGCCGAAGCCGTTCTGCACCTTGTAGGTGAATGTCTGCGAGACGCCGCCGTTCGTAAATGTCAGCTTGGCGGTTGTGATCAGCTCCTGTTCGTCGGGCGTGGGATCATCAGTTTTCTTACAGGCCGTTGTGCCTAAGATCAGCGTGGAAACTGCGAGAGCGGCGAGAATGAATTGCTTTTTCATGACGTGTTTGTTTGTCGTTTGGATGGTGATTAATCCCGGGCGGCACCCAGGGGAATGCGGACCCGCAGGGCTATGTCGGTGCCCGGCTGGTCCAGGAAATACCGGAAAGCGTCGAGATACTCCCGGTAGCGCGCGTTCAGCGCATTGGTGACCGCCAGGCTGATGTCCAGCGGCTGCCGGCCTGCTTTCAGGCTCAGGCCGGCTTCGGCGTTCAGCAGGAAATATCCTGCCGGCGGCCTGGGGTAATCCAGCGAGTCGAAATTCGCCGGGATGCGGTACTGCCTGAATACGTATTTCCCCGTCACTTCCGCGTGGAGCCCCTGAATGGCTCCCTGCAGGTTCTTTTCATATCGTGTCGAAAGCGAGATCCGGTCGGCCGGCATCTGGATGAGCCAGTCGTGCTGCTCCGTATTCCGCGCCAGCAGGAAGGAGCCGCGCAAGGCGCTGCTGAATCCCCGCCCCCAGTCCTGCGAAGCCGTCAGATCCACCCCGTTCAGCCAGGCGTTCGTCTGCGTGTAATTGAAGGTCTTGTAATACCCCCGGATCGTCAGCAGGTCCGCACCGGGCTCCAAGTAGATGAAGTTTCGGATGAACTGGCTGTACAAGCCGAGCTCCAGCTTCGTCTTCGGCCTGAGCATGAAGGTATTGTCGAGGTTCAGCCCGAAGGACTGCTCGGGTACCAGGTTCCGGTTGCCGTACTCTACCCGGGCCGCGCCCTGGTGGAACCCCGCGCTGAACAGTTCTGCCGCTTGCGGGGCCCGCCAGGCACTGCTGAGCGTAGCCTCCCATTGCCACCAGCCGGTAAGCTTCCGCTGCGCGCCCAGGGTGCCGCTCAGGTTCCCGAAGTCGTAGTGGTAGTGGCTCACCTGCCCGGCGGGACCGTCGGCATTGTACATGTCGTAGATCCGCTGGTCGTAGCGGAGCCCCGCTTCCAGGTTCCAGCCCCCGCCCTTCCAGCGCTCGATCGCATAGGCCGCGGCGCCGTACCCGTTATAGTTCGGGATGAACGGCCGGTCCCCGTTGCGGATGAAGTTCTGCTGGTAGATCCCGTCTATGCCCAGCTGCGTCGTAAACGCCCCGCGCCTGTGCAGATCGAGGTTCAGGTTCAGCGTCTGGGTGTTCAGCGTCAGGTTCAGCTGGGCCAGGTCCGAAGCGATACGCAGCACGTCGAATTCCTGGCGGAAGTTATGCTGGTAGCCATAGACCAGGCTCCAGAGTCCGACGCGGGAATCCCGGCTCAGCTTCAGCTTCACGAGATCATGGACCACATGCTGCTTCGGCCGGTCGATATCGTAGCTGAAATCCGCCGGGACCAGGGGGTGATCGCTGTTGATGGCTGCAAGCAAGTCCTCCCGGCTGCCGGTATGCGAGCCGGTATAGATGCCGATCTCCGAATCGAAATGCGAATAGAACAGCTCGGCCGTGGTATGATGGCCCGTCCAGCCCAGGGTACCGGAGTAATTGGCTTCGCGGACGCCGGAATTGGAAACCCAGTAGCCGGGCACCCGGTAATTGCCCCCGTACTTCAGGCTGCCCTGCAGGCGGACCGTTAGACCGGGAACGCTTTTGAAGCCATGCTCCACCATGCCGGAGGCCACGCCCATGCGGTTGTTCGAGAACGCATTCAGATTGACCTCGCCGTCCCAGCCCGCCGTGTTTCGCAGCGCAGCAGGCTCCACGAGGATAACCCCCGCGAGCGCATCCGTGCCGTAACGGACCCCGGCCG
>JASLDA010000260.1 GCA_030151745.1 Chitinophagaceae bacterium
CGTGCGCCTGAAGCAAAGCACCTCGAAGCCGGCAAGCGTCGCGCTGTTTGATATCGCAGTGCCCCTGCGGCTGATCGCCGGCAGCCGGGATACGATGGTCTATGCGCAGCTCAAAACGGCAGACAGCGTGTTCCGCTTTACCTGGGATGGGGTAGTGAGCGGCCTGCAGGTCGACCCGGAGAACCAGATCCTGAACAGGGCCAATATCGTGGACCAGGAGCCCGGCCTCGGCGTAAAGGGACCGCAGGCGAGCCGGCCGCATGCCGAGCCGAACCCGGCGGAGGGCGGCTGGACCGTTCGCGGCCTGCGGCCCGGTCAGCACCTGGTGCTGCAGGACGCAGCCGGTCGCCTGGTCGGAGAGATCGACGCGGACGGCAGCGGGCAGGCGGCGATCGACTCTTCCAGGCTGGCCCCCGGCATCTATACCCTGAGCGGCAGCGGCGAGGGCCGCTTCGTCCTGAAACTGCAGCGGCGCTGAGGCGCGGGAACTATCTTTGCCATTCGCGCAATCCCGGGCCGACAGCATGGTAATCGAACATTTTCACGATCTCGTCGAGCAGATCGGACAGCGCCCCTTAGCGTCGCTCGGGGTGGTGTTGAACCTTATTCTGATCGAAAGCCTGCTGTCTGTGGACAATGCGGCCGTGCTGGCGACGATGGTGCTGGATCTGCCCAAGGATCAGCGGCCGAAGGCGCTGCGCTACGGCATTATCGGGGCTTACGTATTCCGGGGGCTCGCCTTGCTCTTCACGGCATTCCTGATCTCGTTCTGGTGGTTCAAGCCGCTCGGCGGGGTGTACCTGCTGATCCTGGCCATCCGGTATTTCTTCAAGCCGAAGGAGGTATCCGCCGAGGAAAGCCCTGACGAGGAGGTGGTCGAAAAAAAGAAAAGCTGGTTTTACCGCAGGACGCTCGGCGCGCTGGGGCCCTTCTGGGCGACCGTGGTGCTGGTGGAGCTAATGGATGTGGCCTTCTCGATCGACAATGTGATCGCGGCGAACGCCTACAGCAAGAATATAATCCTGATCTGGACCGGGGTATTCATAGGCATCCTGGCGATGCGCTTCGTGGCCCAGGGTTTCGTGCGGCTGATGGAGCGCTATCCTTTCCTGGAAACCTGCGCTTATTCCGTGATCGCCCTGCTGGGCCTCAAGCTCACGCTTGCCGGCATCACTCATTTCGATCCTTGTTCCGGCTTTGCGCTGTTCCTCGACGGCCCCAACGATTGCATCCTGCACCAGGGCCGGGAGCTGCCGGAAGGCCATCACCCGATTATCTGGGGCGATATCCTGACCTCCATTTTCAGCCTGGCGATTCTGATCATCCCGGTCGTGACGTCCCGGCTGCTGAACTGGCCCAGGCATAAAGGATAGAAGCGGAGCTTCCAGCCCCTTAGCCCCAGCCGAAAGCTCCGCACTCCAGCGCGGAGCATCAAATGAACAATGTACCGACTTGACAACGATCTCTGGTTCCCGCGGCAGGATCTGGCGGATGAGGACGGCCTGCTGGCTCTGGGCGGGGACCTGCGGCCGGAGCGGCTCCTGCTGGCGTATGCGAACGGGATCTTTCCCTGGTTCAACGAGGAGGACCCGATCCTCTGGTGGTGCCCGGACCCGCGCTTTGTACTGCGGCCGGCGGCGCTTAAAGTGAGCAAGAGCATGAAGCAGGTCCTGCGCCGGGGCATTTTCGAATACCGCTTCGACAG
The DNA here is from genome assembly GCA_030151745.1 of Chitinophagaceae bacterium. Lineage (GTDB taxonomy): Bacteria > Bacteroidota > Bacteroidia > Chitinophagales > Chitinophagaceae > UBA1952. The sequence continues at coordinate 1,706 of JASLDA010000260.1, forward strand.
CAGCTTCGAGCGCGTGATCCGGAGCTGCGCCGGCGCCTTTCGCGGGGAAGACGCCGGGACCTGGATCACGGAGGATATGATCCTGGCCTACCTGGAGCTGCACCGGTTGGGTTTCGCGCACAGCGCGGAATCCTGGCAGGACGGGAAGCTGGCCGGCGGCCTGTACGGCGTCCGCCTGGGAAATATGTTCTTCGGCGAAAGCATGTTCTCGAACGTCAGCAATGCGAGCAAGGCCGCGTTCATCATGCTGGTGCAGCAGCTGCGCGAGGACGGCGTGGAACTGATCGATTGCCAGATGCATACGCCGCACCTGGAAAGCCTGGGCGCGGAATATATGCCCAGGGCGGAATTCCTGAGGCGACTGCGGGAGCTGATCCCGCCGGGCCGGCGTTCCTCTCAGGCGCCTTTGCCCGGGCCGGCTTCTGGGCTCTGAATTTTGCATTCCAAATTTTGCATTTCTTACGTACCTTTGCCGTCCCAAAAACCGTCCGGCCGATTCCTCCGGGATCGTCCAAGCGTTGCTGCCGGCGTGATGGGCATTAAATCATTGTTAACCAATATTATGGCAACAGAAAACCAAGCAACCGATCAAAAGCTCCAGAGCTATGAGCTGATGATCATCTTCACGCCCGTACTGGCTGAAGAAGAGTACAAGGCCGCCCAGCAGAAGTTCAGCGATCTGATCACCTCCAACGGTGGCAGCATCACCGCTTCCGAGCCGATGGGCCTGCGCACCCTGGCGTATCCGATCGACAAGAAGACCACCGGTCTGTACTGGCTGACCGAGTACCAGGCTCCGACCGACGTTAACCAGAAGCTGGAAATCCAGATGGGCCGTGACGAAAGCATCATGCGCCAGATGATCACCCGCCTCGACAAGTATGCAGTGGCTTACAACGACCGCCGTCGCAAGGGCATCAAGCTCGAGCACACGCCGAAGCGCGCTGCTGAAGAGGTAGAAGGCGAAGAAGCCTAATTCAATCATCAGGCATGGCTGAAGGTTCCCCGACCGGAGGCCGGCACTTTCAAAAAACAACCACAATGGCCAAGCAAAACGATATCAAGTACCTGAGCACCACCCGCGTGGATCGCCGCCCCAAAAAATACTGCCGCTTCAAGAAGCTCGGCATCAAGTATGTCGACTATAAGGATGCGGAATTCCTGAAGAAGTTCCTCAACGAGCAAGGCAAGATGCTGCCCCGCCGTATCACTGGCAACTCCCTGAAGTTCCAGCGCAAGGTGGCCGTAGCGATCAAGAAGGCCCGCCAGCTGGCCCTGCTGCCGTTCGTAACCGATCTCATGAAGTAAAAAGGTAAAAGTCAAAAGGTAAAACCTCATACTGTATCTGCGGCATTGCACCGATTGACACCCTTTTAATTTTTAACTTTTAACTTTTAAGTTTCCAATGGAAGTCATTCTCATAAAGGACGTAGACAACCTGGGTGGTGTGAACGAGCTCGTTACCGTTCGCCCGGGATATGCCCGCAATTTCCTCATCCCGCAGAAGTACGCGGTTGAGGCCAGCGCGAGCAATAAAAAGATGCTCGCTGAGCGCCAGAAGGTGGCTCAGAAGCGCGAAGAAAAGCTGATGGCCGAAGTAGCCAAGGTTACCGAGGTGCTGAAGGCAAGCCCGGTTAAGGTCGGAGCCAAGACCGGTACCTCCGGCAAGATCTTCGGTAGCGTCACCAGCATCCAGCTGGCCCGCGCGATCCGCGAGCAAAAGGGCTACGAGATCGACCGCCGCCGTATCTCCATCTCCGACGACGTGAAGGAGCTGGGCACGCACAAGGCAAGCATCGACTTCGGCAAGGACAACGTTGTCGAAATCGAGTTCGAAGTAGTAGGCGAATAATATTCCCCGCTGCGCTTCCCGCACAGCGTCCACGGAAAAGCCGCAGTCTGTAAAGGCTGCGGCTTTTTTATTGCTTATTGAAAGCCCCGGAAAGGCTGCGGAGATCTCAGGTGCGCGATACTTGTTCCCTCGCTACCTCGTACGACAGCATCACGATCCCGTTCTCGTGCCGCTTCGTTTTTTGCAGCTTCAACGGATGCCGCGCCAGCAGGTCCCTGAACGCGGGCTTGCCTTCGCCGAGCACCATCGGTACGATCGCGATCTCGATGCGGTCGATCAGGTTCAGGTTCATCAGCGTCGTGATCAGCTTCGCGCCGCCGAACAACCAGATATCCTTGCCGGGCTGGGCTTTCAGCGCTTCCACCTGCGCTTTGATACCATCTTTGATAAGCACCGGCGCGCCTTCGAATTCCGTCTTCGTCGACGAGAAAACGTACTTTTTCATGCGGTCAACCGCGGCGTAGAATTCCCGTTCTTCCCGGGGCGAGTCATTCCCGGGCTTGTAGTTGCCGAACAGCTCATAGCTCACGCGGCCATATAGCACCGCATCGATTCCCTTCGCAAATTCATTCAGCTCGGCGCCGCTTTCGGGATCCATCGGAATCCAGTCGTATTCCTGGTTGGGGCCTTCGATTTTGCCGTCTAGTGAAGCCGCCAGGCTCAGGATGATCTTGCGCATTGTGCGCCGAAAATAGGCAATATGCGGTTGGCTATTTGCACTCGGCAGTTTGCAGTTTACCGCGGGACGGGGCCTTGGTAAGTAAAGCATGAATATTTGCTTTCCTCCGAAGACAATTCCCCTGGGGACCTAAAAAACAAGCCCCCGCAACGGTTGCGAGGGCTTGCAGACGCCGACTATTTTTCAATGCTCAGGCGCCGGGCCATTGGCCAATTGCCTCATTGGAAAATCGACCAATTAATTCTAAGAAAGTCCCGATACCTCAACCTCTTTTGCGATCTTCTTCACCAGGCCCTGCAGCACATTGCCGGGACCGACTTCGGTGAAGTGGGTCGCGCCGTTGGCCACCATATGCTGAATGCTCTGCGTCCAGCGGACCGGCGCCGTGAGCTGGTTGATCAGGTTCTGGCGGATGGACCCCGGGTCGATATACGGCTGTGCATCCACGTTCTGGTAGATCGGGCAGGTCGGGTTGTTGAAATGGATGTCGAGGATCGCGGCCTGCAGCTCTTCTCGGGCCGGTTCCATCAGCGGGCTGTGGAACGCGCCGCCGACGGGCAGTGGCAGGGCGCGCTTGGCCCCGGCCGCCTTCATGGCCTCGATGGCTTTAGCGATGCCCGCGTTGGAACCGCTGATCACGAGCTGGCCGGGACAGTTGTAGTTCGCCGCAACGACTACCTCGTCGGTGATGCCGGCGCATACCTCTTCCACCTTCGCATCGTCGAGCCCCAGTACGGCGGCCATGGTCGAAGGTGTGGCCTCGCAGGCTTTCTGCATGGCCATGGCGCGCTTGCTTACCAGCCTCAGCGCATCGGCGAAGCTCAGTACACGGGCAGCTACCAGCGCGGAGAATTCGCCCAGGGAATGCCCCGCAACCATATCCGGCTTCAGGTCCGGAGTCGTTTCGAACAGGATGACGGAGTGCAGGAACACGGCAGGC